>JBDMYC010000200.1:0-12730 GCA_039770535.1 Flavobacteriales bacterium | reverse complement strand
CCTCCGTCATGGAATAAATTTTGCATAGTTACGTAACGTGTATAATCTGAGAACATTGCCACACAGTATTCTGCACAAGCCTCTGCTGTTGCATTTCCTAACGGACTCATTTGCTCTGAGTAATTTATGAATTCGTCAAAACCTTTTACTCCGCTTCCAGCTGTTGTAACAGTAGGAGATTGAGAAATTGTGTTGATTCTAACTTTTTTAGCAGTTCCATAATGGTAACCAAAACTTCTAGAGATTGACTCTAGTAATGACTTGGCGTCTGCCATATCACCGTAATCTGGAAAAATTCTTTGTGCTGCAATGTAGGTCAATGCTAATACAGAACCCCAATCGTTAATTGCATCTTGTTTTTTACAAATCTGTAAAGTCTTATGAAAAGAAGTTGCCGATACATCCAAAGTTTTGCTGTACCAATCATGGTTCAATTCAGTGTAGTGCTTTCCTTTTCTCACATTGGGTGACATTCCTATTGAGTGAAGAACAAAATCTAATTTTCCTCCAAGTATTTCTTGAGATTTGGTAATCAAATTCTCTAAATCTTCGTTAGATGTTGCATCTGCAGGAATTATTTCAGAATTAGTTTTAGCAGCCAAGTCATTGATTTCACCCATTCTCATAGCGATTGGAGCGTTTGTCAAAACAAACTCTGCACCTTCTGCATGAGCCAATTCTGCGACTTTCCAAGCAATTGACTGCGAGTTTAGAGCGCCAAAAATTATTCCTTTCTTTCCTTTAAGTATGTTATTAGCCATGTTTCTTTTTTAATAGTTTAGTAAGCAAAGATAGCACTATATCTCATGCGCACAATTTCAGCTATTGAAAATATTACCATTTCATTGTTGATATCACTTGCAAGAAATGGGAATTAGTTTGGTTTAGCTATATTTGTCTTAACAATGTTGAACGGAAAAAAAATAATCGTAGTGATGCCTGCTTATAACGCAGAAAGCACCCTGGAACAAACCTATCGAGAGATTCCTTTTGATATTGTTGACGAAGTAGTGTTGGTAGATGATAAGTCTAGTGACAATACAAGCCAGCTAGCAGCCGAAATCGGTATTAAACACGTAATCATTCATCAAAAAAACAAAGGTTACGGAGGAAACCAAAAGTCTTGTTACGACAAAGCACTAGCACTAGGAGCAGATATTGTAATAATGTTACATCCTGATTACCAATACACTCCAAAACTTATTCATTCTTTTGCCTATCTAATTACAAACGAAGTTTATCCTGTTGTTCTTGGTTCACGAATCTTAGGGAACGGAGCGCTAAAAGGAGGAATGCCCTACTACAAATATATTGCTAATAGAATTTTAACACTGGTTCAAAACATCCTAGTGGGGCAAAAATTATCGGAGTATCACACAGGTTATCGCGCTTTTTCTAGAGAAGTACTGGAATCAATTGATTATCATCAAAACTCAGATGATTTTGTATTTGATAATCAACTTTTATCTCAAATCATCTACAAAGGGTACGAAATTGCCGAAATAACCTGTCCTACAAAATACTTTGAAAATGCTTCCTCCATTAATTTTAGAAGAGCAATTACTTATGGTTTAGGAGTGTTAGCTACCTCTTTCAAGCATTTTTTCACCCGAATTGGCCTGTATAAATGGAAACTATTAAAATAATAATTTGAAAAATCTCATTAAAAATAACAAAGCGTTTTTAGTCGTTTACTTTCTTTTTGTAATCGCAGTAATCTTACTACTTAGCATCTACGGCAAAAAAGAAGCACAATTAATTGCTAATCAATACTACTCAGCTTTTTTTGACGGCTTTTTTTTCTATTCAACCAAAGTAGTCGAGTGGTTTTCTATGGTTGTTATCTTGTCTATTTTATTGTTTAAAGGAGCAAAATGGGCGATTAATGGTTTGCTGATTTACGCCTTAACAGCACTAGTCACTCTTTCATTAAAAAGATTTGTTTTCATTGATGCCATGCGACCCACTTTCGACAATACTGATTTCAGACTTATCTCCGAAGATTATGGATTGCGCCAACTTTCCAATCATTCTTTTCCGTCTGGGCACACAACAGCAGCTTTCACCTTATTTTGCTTTCTTGCACTTATTTCTTCTAATAAAAAACTGGGATTTACTTTCGGAATCATTGCAGTAATTGTAGGGTATTCGAGAGTGTACCTTTCACAACATTTCTTCGAAGATGTTGCAGTTGGAGCCACAATTGGGACAATCGGAACATTTATTCTTTACAGTTTATTTTCTAAAATCAACTATGGTAAATGGAGCGAAAAGCCAATTATTAGGCTAAAAACCCTCAACAAAAATCAGTAGAAATAAGTTCTACTGTTGTAAGTTGATCGTTTTATATTCGATAAACGAGTACTCATCTAAAACATCACTATGAAAATTTTATCAGTAGCTTTTTTTACTTTTTTACTCTCTCTTTCTAGTTTTTCTCAAGGTCCCGTGGATGGCTACATGAAAAACAAAAAAGATTATGCAATAGGACTTTCAGCATCAAGAGAAAAGGCTGGAGCATTGTTTACTGGAACAGAGACAATTGCTGCAGGAAGAACTACATATGCATTTAGTTTATTTGCTATTTATGGAATCAGTGACCGCTTGAATGTGCAGGCCAATATTCCCTATCTTAATGTGAACAAAGGAACTGAAACAGATTTTCAAGATGCTTCGCTTTACGTGAAATACTTGGTTCTTAAAAAAGACAATAAATATGGAAATTTCAATTTAATGGCTGCCGCAGGTTATGCGCATCCACTTACTGATTATCAGCTCTCCGGAGGTTCTGCAATTGGACAGCAGGCAAAGACTGGAGATTTTAGAATAATTGCACAACAAAACCTGAAAAACAAGTATTTTGTTTCGCTTCAAGGAGGTTATTTCTTGAAATCAAACCCTACTCCCAATGCTTTCTCGTCTTCGATAAAGGTAGGATATGCTGGTAAAATTTATGCAGATGTTTGGTTTGAAACCATGCATGCATTTGGAGGAACAGATTATCAAGGAGTTGGAGATTTAGAACCAACAGCCGCAAGGGGAGGTTTTCAGGGTTTGGGATTTAGTTTCAATAAAATTGGCGGTACTGTATTCTATCCTATTTCGAAACATTTCGGAGCATTTGGTGGACTTTCATTTGTTCTCTCAGGCAGAAATGCTTTTAGAAACACAGGAATCAATCTAGGATTTGTTATTCAATAGATTCCTATTTCATTAATCTTTCGATTTTTGTTATATTGTATGTAAGTTCATTTATTCTTTTTCGATAAAAAGGAGTACTAAAAACCATTAACTTATGAAATCTATTTTTTTATCTTCTTTTTTGTTTATCACATTAATTGCTTGCGCAATTGAAAATAAACAAAATTCTCCAGAGTCTGAACAAACAAAAATAATAGAACAAATTAAAGAGGTTGATCAAGAAATAATTAATTCAATGCCAGATAGTTTAACAGAAACTGGTGATGCTTTAAGAATAAATTATGATTCAGCAGAAAAATCTTTAAGAGAAATTGAACCAGTTATTTTAACTGAAGAAAAACCTTCAGTTGAAAAGCCTATTGAGAAAAAAGAAATAGATAAAGTCCTAAAAACTGAAACTAAAGAAAAAATTGAAACGACTCCTGTCGTCACTGAGCCTGTAATTGAAAAAACACCAAAACCAACTCCACAAGTCAAAGCAGAAATTCACAAAACCTGGGATGATTTATTGAGAAAACACGTTTCTTCTTCGGGAAAAGTAAACTACTCTGGATTTGTGAACGAAAAAGCCGAATTGACAAAATACATCAAGGAATTACAATCTTTATATAAAGACGTAGATTCTTGGGGTAAAAATAAGAGATTGGCATATTGGATCAATGTTTACAATGCAGTGACGGTTCAGTTAATCACTGATAATCATCCTGTAAAGACTATTAAAGAATTGAAAGGGGGAAAACCTTGGGATACTAAATTAATAGATCTAGGAGGTGTTTCATACACTTTGAATGTCATTGAAAACAAAATTATCAGACCAAAATATGACGAACCAAGAATACATTTTGCTGTAAACTGTGCTGCGAAATCTTGCCCAAAAATAATGAACAAAGCTTGGACAGAAGATAACATCAGTAGGTATTTGACAAAGCAAACAAAAGCTTTTGTTGCTAACACAAACGAGAATTCGATTTCTGCTGATAAAATAGAATTATCAAAAATATTTGATTGGTACAAAGAAGATTTTGGAGGAGATAATGCGAAACTAATTGAATTTTTAAACAAATATTCCGCAACAAAAATAAATCCTGATGCTGAAGTTAGGTTCAAGGATTATAACTGGGACTTGAATAACTAGTTGATAATTGGCTTCGAAAAATATTCTCCAGACTGGATGGAGCCGAAGACTGGTAAAAATTTAATAAGAAAAAAAAATGAACAACATTGTAATCATAGGAAATGGAATAGCAGGAATAACGACTGCGCGTCATATAAGAAAACAAGATTCGGAGGCTAAGATTACTGTTATTTCGGCAGAAACTGATCATTTTTATTCGCGTACCGCACTTATGTACATTTACATGGGACATATGCGCTATAAAGACACAAAGCCTTACGAGGACTGGTTTTGGGAGAAAAACAGAATCGATTTAGAAAGAGGTTATGTGAATTCTATTGATTTTGATTCGCAGACTTTAAACCTTGAAAAAAAAACGATTACTTACGATAAGTTAGTGATTGCTACAGGTTCTACCCCAAATAAATTTGGATGGAAAGGACAAGATTTACCGGGAGTACAGGGATTGTACAGCATGCAAGATTTGGAATCTTTGGAAGAAAGCACCAAAGATAATAAAGTGAAGCGGGCTGTGATTGTTGGCGGAGGATTAATTGGTGTAGAATTTGCCGAAATGCTCTTGTCAAGAGGAATTGAAGTCACATTTTTGGTAAGAGAAAATAGATTTTGGGGAGGGGTTTTACCTGTAGAAGAAGGAGGAATGATAGCAGAACACATGATAAAAGATCATCATGTAGATTTGAGATTAGAAGAAGAACTAGACGAAATCATTGAGGGAGAAAACGGACGAGCAGCTGCTATCATCACTAAAAAAGGAGAACGAATAGACTGTGAACTAGTAGGATTAACTGCTGGAGTTCATCCAAATGTAGATTTCTTGAAAGACACTAAACTTGAAATAGGTAGAGGTATAAAAGTCAATAAATTTCTTGAAACCAACATCCCAAATGTGTATGCGGCAGGAGACTGTGCCGAAGTGCAAGAAACAGTGCCTGGACGAAGACCCATTGAGGCTGTGTGGTATGTAGGAAGAATGATGGGAGAAACTTTGGGAAGGACCTTAACTGGAAACAAAATGGCTTATCAGCCGGGAGTTTGGTTCAACTCAGCAAAGTTTTTTGATGTAGAATACCAAACTTATGGAACTGTGCTTGCAAATGAACAAGAGGGAGAATCTACTTTCTATTGGAAACATCCAACCGAGCATATTTCATTCAGAGCAGTTTACGATTCTGAAACCAAAGCGTTACTCGGAATAAATAATTTTGGAATTAGAATTCGTCATAAGATTTGTGATAAGTGGATAAACAATAAAAGTCCTATCGCGAAAGTAATGGTGGAACTGAAAGATGCCAATTTTGATCCAGAGTTTTACAAGCAATATGAACAAGAAATCATAGCTCAATTTAACCAAGAAAACGGCACAAATTTGAAAGCTAAAAAGAAGAATTTGTTTGCTATATTTGGGAAGTAACCTCTTACTTTACCAAAAACTTAAACGTGTTAAAATTCAAGGAATTGAATTCAGTTACACGCAACAAATACATTCCAGAGTTAAAGCTGTGAGTTTCTACAAAAGTAGCTTTATCTATAAGTTGTCCACCTCCTACTCTTTGCCCATTCATGTTATAAATTTCATACGTTAAATTTCCATCAGTAAGTTCACTCTCTATTTTCAATCTGCTGTTGTTCATGTCATTGAAAAAAGACACGAGACTCGGTTTTTCAGTTTTGTTCACACCCACAGTATTCACTTTTTGATGTTTATTGAAAAAATCCCAGATCACTTTGGTAGCATCAAAATCTCGGTTTGTAACACCTAAATTTACGATTGCATTTGGCCAAGAATGCTCACCTCCCACAATCTTGTAGTGAACCACTTCAGAATTGTCTCTTCCTCCTGAATAGGTATATTTTATTGCCTTGCAATTATCGGTCGTGTTGATATCTGGAACAGAATCTATGACTGGGGTTGTATTTGTATTGTTGTAGGAAATCCAATAATTAAGTAAACTAGGAATAGAAATGGAAGTTGCATCTCCTGCATATTTTACTGTAGAATCAGCAGTGCCGTGAATTTGCATCACAGAAACCGCATAATTATTAGTGGGTGTTGTAGGAAACATCCTTGTCATTGAACCAGTTACTGAAGCCACAGAAGCAATTTTATCTCTCAATCCGGCTGCAAGCGCCAAACTCATGTAACCTCCATTACTCATTCCAGTTGCATGCACCCTGTTGATATCAATATTATAATTGGATGAAATAGTATCAATCATTTCGGCTATAAATCTAATGTCATCCACTGCGCCACCAAAATAAGCATTCCAATAATTTGCCATGAGCATAGTGGATTCAAAAGTGCCTTGAGGATGAACTATGATAAAATTTGCTGTATCTGCTATAGATCTGAAATCTCCATAGATTAGCTGCTGAAGACTATTGCCCCCCAATCCGTGCATATTTACTACCAATGCAGCTGGAGTAGCTGCAGAATAAGATGCTGGCACATATAATTTGTAAGTTCTTGCGATTCCTCCAGAAGTTATTGTTTTATCTACAATTGCTTGGGAATTATAGGAAATGGATACAAAAAGTAAAACGGCTAGTAAAAGTGATTTCATGGTGTGATTTTTAATTCTAACTAAGATACTCTATTTTTCTCACATACATTTCCAGGACTTGTTTTAAGAGGAAATTTTACTAGTTCAACATTTGTATTAACAGAATATTAACTTTTGGCAAGGTGTTTGTTCTTTTCCAACCATGAAAAAAAATTACTTCCCTTCCGCCCTACTGATTCTTTTTATGGTTGTTGTCGCAACTAGCTGCACGACTATGAAAACTACTCAAATAAAACAAACCTATAGCGAAAAAATCGCCTACGTAGATTTAGAATGTTCCAAAACGGAACTGGAAGAAGTGGATCTTTTTCTGGTAAATGATTCCCTTGATTTTAATTACGAAGAAGTGGGATTTGTAAAAGCCTACGGAGAATTTTACGTTCCAGATTCACTCATTCTTTACAGACTAAAATATAGTAGTTATTCCTTGTGCGCCAATGGAGTAGTTCAAGTGAAACAATCCAAAACAACCAAAGAAGGTGTGAGTGTCAAAGTTTTTAGCGGAATTGCTGTTCTCATTGAAAAAGATTCGACCTATTACTCCAAATATCCTTTTGAAGAGGAATTCGATTTCTATGACTTTGCCGTAAATGATTACACCAGCGAAACCGAAGTGATGACAGGATTTGGAAAAGTAATGGCTGTTGTTGGCATTGCAGCAGCAGTGATTCTCATTATTTTTGGCGAAGAAGACGAAGACGAATTTGAAGTAATCGAATTTCAAACTGCTAGCGAAGACGAAGAAGATTAACATATTTTAACCTACACAATAAAATAAGATTGATTCTAAGTAGTTCTGCATAAAAACTAAACTATGAAAAAAAATATTTTCAAGCTTGTTGGTCTCATTTTACTCCTGTTCACGGCCACTATTTCTTACAACCAGTTATATAAAACTACTCAGTTTCCTGTTAAAAAAATCAGCAAAACAATAAAACCTACCGAATTCCAAGAAGGTGATATTATTTTTCAGACTTCCAACTCAATGCAAAGCAAAGCCATTCAAATTGCTACTCAATCAAAATACAGCCATGTTGGAATAATCATGACTTACGATGGAGAATTAGTTGTGCTGGAAGCTGTTCAACCCATAAAAATCACTCCCATCAAAGTCTGGATAAGACAAGGAGTAGGCTCTTTTTATTCTCTCAAAAGACTCAAAAACAGAGGCGCTATTTTGACGGGAAATGCTATTAAAAAAATGAGAGTAAAAGGAAAAAGCTGGATCGGGAAAAACTACGACATTGCTTTTGATTGGAGTGACAAAAAATTATACTGCTCTGAGTTAGTTTGGAAACTTTACAAGGAAGGTTGCGAAATTGAAATAGGAGAATTGAAAAAGCTAAAAGACTACGATTTGTCTCATCCTGTTGTGAAACAAGCTATGGAACAGAGGTATGGAAAACAAATTCCTTGGGAAGAAAAAATGATTTCTCCTCAAGCTATTTTTGAATCTAACTTACTAGAAACAGTAAAATAGATTAAAAAAAGGTATCTTTCTCTCGTGAAACAAACCTTTCTCTTGATATCGTTTTCTTTCTTGATGACCTTGTTGTCGCAGAACAACTTTGCACAATCAGACTCAAACTATAACTCCAAAAGCGACCTGAGTATCACAGGTTTTCCCTTAGCTTTCTTTCTTCCAGAGACTGGTTTTGCCTTTGGAGGACTGGGATTGACAGTTTTCAATTTAGGAAAAGAAAAAAGTTGGCGAAAATCTCAAATTCAACTTGGAGTGGCTTACACACTGAAAGATCAACTCCTTATTTTTGCGCCTTTCGAACTGTATTACAAACAAAATTGGAAAATAAATGGAGAGATTGGTTATTACCGATATTTCTATAATTTTTACGGAATTGGTAATAATTCTCGCGAAGAAAACTTGGAATTTTATGACGCCAATTACCCTCGTGCGATCACAACTGTTTCCTATCTTTTGGATGAAAAGTGGCTCGCGGGAATAAGTTACCGTTTCGATAATTTTGACGTCCCCAATACAGATAGTTTGCTCAATGCATTGAATCCTGCGGGAATCAATGGTGGTATTTTGAGTACTTTGGGCATAGAGCTGGGTTATGATTCTCGGGATGATATTTTCTATCCTTCTTCAGGGATTTTTGGAACTTTAAAAATCGATAATTCGAGTAATATTACCTTTTCAGATTTTGATTATTGGAATGTACTTTTGAATTTAAGTTATTACAAACAATTATCTAACAATCATATCCTTGCTTTCAATTACCAAACAGGTTCGCAAATCGGAAATTCTCCTTTCTACAACTATTTCTACCTTTCTTCAGGAAAAAGCGCAAGAGGATTTGACGACAGACGATTTTTAGACAAAAACATCAATTTGTTGCAAGCAGAATATCGTTTTCCAATTTACAAAAGATTTAGAGGAGCTGCTTTTGCATCCTTGGGGTCTGTAGCCAGTAATTACGGGAAATTATTCGAGAATTCTCAGCAATTTTCCTACGGAGCAGGAGTAAGATTTCAACTCAGCAAAAAACAACTATCGCACATCCGTGCAGATGTGGCGCGAAGCTCTGAAGGTTTTCAATTTTATGTGACGATTGGAGAAGCTTTTTGATTATTGCTTCGTCCAGATTCTTGTGTTCAAATCCAATTCATCTATAATTCCCACACATATGTCAATTTCTGCGACAACATCTTCAATTACTTGTTTCGTAATTTCTGCAGTCACATCTGTTTCGAAAAAATTGTGCCTGTTTTCCAATGCAATATATACATTATTCCCTCGAAAAGACGCAAACAACTGAGCTTCAAATAGTTTTTCTAATGCAATTAGTCTTTCCATCATGCTAGGCGTCAGTACGTACCTTGCTTCTACTTCATTGTCACTAAACACCTTGAAATTAGATTCAAATTCAGGGTTTTCTAATCGTACTCGCTTATACTTACTAAACCATTTTCCTCCTCCAGAGGTAAATACAAACGTTTCGTTAGCCAATTTTTTATTGAAATCAGCCACCAAAAATAAGCCTTTGAAAATAGTTTTGTAGTTGTTATTTTTTGATCCTGTCTTTTTCTCTGCGTGAATCTCCGAAAAAGAAAAGGTTGTTTTACCATGAATTCCTTCAAATAAATCTTCGCCTTTGTATCTGCTAGGTCTTTCAAACAAATCCGAAGACTCAAAAGACTCTTGTGGAACGCATAAAGTTGGAGTGTAAGTTATATCTGGCATTATTTCGCCAAGGACAGGAATCAACAAATTTTGTTTCACCTGAGTTACTAACGAACTTCTGTTTATAGATTTGAGAATAGAAGGGATTCCAAAAACAAACAACACCAAAAACCAGAAAAATCCGCCCAAAGAAAAGTAAAAGACAGACAAAAGGAGCGCTCCCGCAGCAGGATAACAGATAAGCGAAGCTTTTCTGCCGAGTTCTGCATATTTCTGCTTACTCTCCTCCATCCTTTGGATTTCTGCCTCAATAATCGAATTTACTTCCGCACTAAATTCCATTAGTTATCAAACAAAGCTTTCACATTCACATTTGCTTTTTCAGCTTCTGGAGTCTCAAAAAAGGCTTCTTTTTCAAACCCAAACATGTTTCCAATGATATTGGATGGAAATTTTTCTAATCCATTATTCAAATCCAACACTGAAGCATTGTAAGTTCTTCTCGAAGCTGACAATTGACTTTCTATTTCGGTCAAATTTCTCTGCAAGTTCAGGAAGTTTTCGCTTGCTTTCAAATCTGGATAATTCTCTACAGTTAAATTCAAAGCGCTAATCTGACTAGTCAATTTATTCTCCATTGCCATTCTATCTGAAGAAGATAAATCTGCTTTTTCCAATCCATTTCTCAATTCCACAATATTTTCAAGCACTTCCTTCTCGTGTCCTGCATATTGCTTCACGGTTTCTATCAAATTGGGTAATAAATCAAATCGCTTCTTTAGCATGACGTCAATAGAACTGAAAGCATTTTTCACTTGATTTCTTCTGCCAATCAAGCTGTTGTATATTCCTATTAAAATAAATACTACGACTAAAACTATTCCTAAAGGCACTATATATTGCATGTTTTTTTTTGTTTATTTATTGATAAAGACGAATTTAGTGATATTAATTAAGTTCATGAAATAAACTTTTGTACCCAAACAATATAAAAACAGGATTCTCTGTTCAGTTATAAACCAAATCCTTGAAAAAACTATTAAAACCAACAAGAGTTTGTCTTTTATTCATCTTTCTTACCGTTTTAACTCAAATAGGAGGTCTAACTTACTTGTTTAGTTTATTAATTTACAATAAATTAAAATGGAAATCAAGATTTAAAAAGCCAGCAATTTTTATGGCTACCTACCTCCTATTTACATTTGCAATTGTTCCAATAATTGCACCATTTTTTGGACGAGAACCAATACACCACACAAAAAATATCTGTCCAACCAATTACATGACAGTAATTTTGAACAGAAATTACGTTCGCCCTACTATGAATAGGTTGCTATCAAATACAGAGAAAAAATTGAAAGGATCAGGAGTTCAACTTCACTATTTAGATGCTAATTTTCCTTTTATCAATGGCTTTCCGCTCTTTCCGCATTTGAGTCACAATGACGGTAAAAAATTAGATTTGAGCTTGGTATATGAAACAAAAAAAGGAAAAATGTCTAACCTCAAAAAATCTATGAGCGGCTATGGAGATTTTTCTGGCCCCACAGAAAACGAAGAGGATAAGATAAGTTTTTGCAAAAAAGAGGGATATTTTCAATACGACTATCCTAAATACGTAACTTTTGGTAAAATAAATCAAGATTTGATTTTCTCCGAAAAAGGAACTAGAATCTTGATTAATGCTGTTTTGAAAAACAAAAGCTTAGGAAAAATATTTATTGAACCACATCTTAAACAAAGATTAAACTTAACCGATTCGCGAGTTAGGTACCACGGATGTACGGCTGTAAGGCATGACGATCACATTCACATTCAACTACAAACCGCCAAATGATCTATGATTTATTGGATTCATTGTATTCTAAAATCCAATAGTCAAAATCTATCGTAAGTATTGAAATTACAACCGTCAAATAAAGCTACAAACCCAAACATTTATGATCATAATTCTTTTTATTGTAGCCTTATTATTAGCGTACAGCAATGGTGCAAACGACAACTTCAAAGGAGTTGCCACTCTTTTTGGTAGTAAAACAACAACCTACAAGAAAGCTATAAATTGGGCGACAATCACCACTTTTGCTGGTTCTGTTACAGCCATTTTTTTAGCGGGTGAATTGGTGAAAAACTTCTCAGGAAAAGGATTAGTTCCAGATGAATTGCTACAAACAAGTCCAGAATTTGCAATTTCTATAGCTTTGGGGGCGGCAGTTACCGTATTAATTGCAACAAAAATTGGAATGCCAATTTCTTCCACGCACAGTCTTGTTGGTGGATTATTTGGAGCGGGTGTTATGGCTATTGGTTCGGATTTTAATTACGGAAAACTAATCGATAAATTTCTTTTTCCACTTATTGCAAGTCCCTTAATGGCGGCTGTTGTAGCTTTAGTTGTGTATTTCATTTTTACCAACATTAGGAAAAAAGCAAAAATAAAGAAAACAATTCCTACAGAAAACGAAACTGTTGCAGATGAAAAATACTTGGGTGAATCTTTTGGAATAAAAAATCAAAAAATATTGGATATTCTTCACTTCATAAGTTCAGGAATAGTAAGCTTTGCAAGAGGATTGAATGATACGCCAAAAATTGTGGGTTTACTGCTTATCATTCACCAATTAGACATCAGAATTGGGATGATTTCGGTTGCAATTGCTATGGCAATTGGAGGATTGATTAATG
>JBDMYC010000199.1:0-14229 GCA_039770535.1 Flavobacteriales bacterium | reverse complement strand
CATAATCAGGCGTCCTTTTTTGGTAATAGAAAGCAACTTTTGGTGGAAGCGAAAACCAAGAAACCTTCTCCATTTTTGACACTTCATAGCAGCTGCTTGTTACCCTTTGTTTTTTTGTTTTATCCAAGAAAATAACTTGATGAAATAAGCATGGCAAAGTAGATATTGATTGTTTTGGAATGTATTTTTCTTCATACTCATCACAAAACTCTCCAATTCTTCGTCCACTTTTCTTGCAAATTTTGTCTTTTACCATTTCATCATAGGGAGGATCGTACCATTGCGATTTGGGCAAGTAATCGAATACATCAAACAGAATTGGCGCAGCAGCATCTACTCCAATTATCCCAGGACGCCCCTCTCCATCTGCATTTCCGACCCAAACCCCAACCACATAATCTTGATTGAGCCCAACTGCCCAAGCATCTCTGAATCCATAGCTCGTGCCAGTTTTCCAGGCAATTCTTTGAGAAGTATTGAACTCTTCCCAGTTTTTTTCCTTGTTTGGTCTCACCACTTTCTGCATTGCATCTAAAGTAAACCAAGCTGCTGAAGGAGATACTGCCGGCTCCACATTATTAGATTGCTTTGTTTTTGTGTAAACGAAATCTTGATTAACGGTAGAATCATAATTTGGAAACTGAGAAACAGAGCGACTCATTTTTGCATACATGGTCACCAAATCTATCAATTTCACCTCGCAACCTCCCAATATTAGGGACAGTCCATAGTGCGAAGCTGGTTTATCCAAGGTTGTTAATCCCAACTTTGTCAGCTTAGAATGAAACTTTTGAGTTCCGTAATCTCTCAACATTCGCACAAAAGGAACATTCAATGATTTGGATAGCGCTTCATCAGCAGGAACAATTCCTGCATATTTCTGGTTGTAATTTTCGGGAGAATAGCCCGCCATTGTAGTTGGAACATCATAAACAACCTCCTCTGGATTGAGGTTTCCATCCTCAAGCATAAACCCATATAAAAATGGTTTAAGTATGGATCCTGAACTTCTTGGAGCGGAAATCACGTCTACCGCTCCTCCGTGTTCTTTTTCTTTTACCTGTGTATTTCCCACGTAAGAAACAATTTCTCCCGTTTTAATATTCCCAACAATTACTGCTGCGTTAAATATTTTGTTGGATTTCAATCTTTGGTGATGAATATTAACCAAATTCATAACCTGCGATTGCAAACTAGCATCTAAAGTAGTAGTTGTTCTCTCCCCTATTTTATTATCATTTATTACTTTATTCAATAAATGAGTAGCTAATTGTGGCAAAGGATTAGGCTTTTCTGGAAGCGGTTCTTCCATAGCTATTTCCATTGTTTCTTTGTCAATTTTTCCTTTTCCAAAAAGTCTTTTTAGCAATCTATCTCGTTTGTTTTTAAGTGCTGTCCTGTTTTTACTCACATGAATCAAACTAGGAGCATTAGGCAATACTGCCAAAGTAGCTGTTTCTGCCCAAGAAAGATCTGTTGGACTTCTCTGGAAATACCTCCAACTTGCTGCATCCAATCCGACAACATTTCCTCCCATAGGTGCATTGGATGCATAAATTGCTAAAATTTCATCTTTAGTATATTTCGCCTCCAGCCGAGTTGCCCATATCATCTCTATCAATTTTTGATATAGGGTTCTCTGCTTATTTCGAGACATACGGATAACCTGCATAGAGATTGTGCTTCCTCCGCTTACTACTTTTCCATTTGCAATGTTTTGTTTAATTGCTCTCGCAATTCCTCTTGCACTCACTCCAATGTGTGACCTAAAAGTATGATCTTCAAACTCTATAATTGCCGCTTTAAATTTGTCGGGAACTGAATCGTTATGAGGAAATCTCCACTGCCCATCATTAGCAATCAGAGCATTGAGCAAGTTTTCGTTTTTATCTAACAACACTGTGGAAGTGGGTTTGTTAAACAAAACTGAAGGCAGACAATTCCACCACCAAATGAATAGAATAAAAAAAAACGCGAGTATATAATACTTGCGTTTCTTAATAATTCGAATCAGTTTTTTAACTAATTTTTTCAAAATAGTGTTTTGTGATGTTGGAAATAAAACCTCAACAAAAATAACTTACTTTCTGCTAAAGATATTGTATTTCAAGATGCAATAAATTGCTCTAAATCCATCTCTCCAGCCAATATGCTTTCCTTCTTCATAAGTTCTTCCGTAATACGAAATTCCCACTTCGTAGATTCTTATGTCTTTCACTCTAGATAATTTTGCTGTCAATTCAGGTTCAAAACCAAATCTCTGCTCTTTCAAGTTAAGCGATTGTGCTACATCTGTTCTCACCAATTTATAACACGTTTCCATATCTGTCAAATTCAAATTTGAAAACATATTAGACAACTTAGTCAAGAATTTGTTTCCTAATGAGTGCCAGAAAAACAATATTCTGTGAGGATTTCCTCCCATGAATCTTGATCCATACACGACATCAGCAAATCCTGTAACAATTGGTTTTAGCAAATCATTATATTCTGCTGGGTCGTATTCTAAATCAGCATCTTGAATAATTAAATATTCTCCTTTTGCTTCTTTTATTCCTCTATGCAAGGCTGCACCTTTCCCCATATTCTTGGGCTGATGATAAAACTGAATATTCATGTCAGCATTCAATTTCATGTAATTTTCAACTGCTTCTGTCGTGTTATCTGAAGAAAAATCATTGACAATAATGATCTCTTTTTGGATTCCCCCTACCAAGTCAACTGCCTTTACTTTATCCAAAATTAAATGAATGGTTTTCCCTTCATTGTAAGCTGGAATAATTACTGATAATGTCTTGAAATTCATATTTTCGTGCCTATTTAGGTACAAAGATAAAAATATTTACAACTTGCTTAGTTGCTTTGCCTTTAATCTTTTCTGCCCAAAGGGTAAACAATTTGACCTGTAAATGTATCTGGGAACTTTTCCATATTTTCAAACCCTAATTCAATATCTCGCCCATTACTTGGGATGTAATTAGTGCCAAAAATATAATCCCAAACACTAAGACTAATTCCAAAATTAGCTCCTTGTTGTCTATCTTCCGGTAGTTCTTTGGCGTGATGCCAAATGTGCATTTTTGGATTGTTCAAAATGTATTTTAGAGGCCCATAATCTAGTCCGATATTGGCATGATTTAAATGACCAATTGCAATGTTGATGTAATAAATGACAAACACACTGCTAGGCTCAAAACCTCCTATCAATAAAAATATTAGATATTTGGCAGGAGTGTAAAACACGTTTTCCATCCAATGATAACGCAAATGAGCTGCAAATCCCATCTCCTCGACAGAATGATGAACTTTATGAAATTGCCATAAAAACTCAAACCTGTGAAGTGTTCTATGAACCAACCATTGTATAAAATCCATAGCCAAAAAGAAGATTGCTATTTGTGCCCAATAAGGCAATTGGCTGGCATCAAATAATGAGATAGTCTGCGTACTTCCTCCTATTACAGTTGTAAATGCTTTGGAGGTAATGGCTGCAACTCCTGCAAAAAATACAAGCTTAAAAATGTAGAAATTGAAGAACATATAAAATGCATCCAACCAAAAATCTTTACGAATTATTTTTTGATTCTTTCGCCAAGGAAAAGCAATTTCTAATCCCCAAACTACCAAAGACAAAACAATTAACCACCAAAAATAGTTTTGATACCATGGAGAAACCTGAAGCGTAATTTCACGCCACATATAATCTCCAAAACTTTGAAGACTGTCGATAAATAGGTTTAAGTATTCCATTTTTGAATTGATTTCCTAACAAAGTTAAGAAAATTGAAGTTAAGGTGTGTGACTATTGTTACTTGAGAATCGCATTTTATCCTCCGAAAAAAAACTACTCGCAGTAATTGTATCACCCCAACTTCTTCTTAATCTCATTCAGTTTCATAAGTGCCTCCACAGGAGTAAGTGTATTGATATCCACATTGGCAATATCATCACGGATATCTTCCAAAATTGGATCATCCAAATTGAAAAAACTCAATTGCATTTCTTCGTCTTTTGTAGCTAGGGCTTTTTTAGTTTCTTGGTTGCTATCGCCACCTCTTGCCTCTAGTTTCATGAGGATTTCTTCGGCTTTTTTGATTACAAAACCTGGCATTCCAGCCATTTTGGCTACGTGAATTCCAAAACTGTGGTTACTTCCACCTTTCACCAATTTACGCATAAACAAGATTTTTTTATCAATCTCTTTTACTGATACGTTATAATTTTTAATCCTTGGAAACTGCTTGTGCATTTCGTTTAGCTCGTGGTAGTGAGTGGCGAATAAGGTTTTGGCTTTTTTCTGTGGGTATTCGTGAATGTATTCGGTAATACTCCAAGCAATAGAAATTCCATCATACGTACTCGTCCCTCTTCCAATTTCATCCAAAAGAATCAAACTCCTTTCCGAAATATTATTCAAAATACTGGCTGTTTCGTTCATTTCTACCATAAATGTAGACTCACCCGAAGAAATATTATCGGATGCTCCAACACGGGTAAATATCTTATCCACAAACCCCATTGTAACGGATTCGGCAGGGACAAAACTTCCCATTTGTGCCATCAAAACAATCAAAGCAGTTTGTCTCAAAATAGCAGATTTACCAGACATATTGGGTCCTGTAATCATAATTATCTGTTGGTCCACTTCATCCAAATATACATCATTAGGAATGTAGCTTTCGCCTACTTTCAAGCAGTTTTCTATTACAGGATGACGACCGTTTTTAATGTCTAGTTTATACGAATCATCTACGACTGGTTTACAATATTTATCCGAAATGGCAAGGGTAGCAAACGAACTCAAACAATCTATTTGTGCAACCAAATTGGCATTATGCTGAATTGGAACCGTGAAATCTGCCAATTCCAAGACTAAGTGTTCAAAAATGGAAGATTCTAAAGTCAGAATTTTTTCTTCAGCTCCTAGTATTTTGGCTTCGTATTCTTTCAGTTCTTCCGTAATATAACGCTCGGCACTTACCAAAGTTTGTTTACGAATCCATTCTGCGGGCACTTTATCTTTGTGGGTATTACGTACTTCAATGTAATATCCAAACACATTATTAAAAGCAATTTTTAACGAAGAAATTCCAGTTCGTTCGCTTTCTCTTTGTTGCATTTGCAGCAAGTAATCTTTCCCTGAAAAAGCAATTTTTCTCAAGTCGTCCAATTCTTGGTTTACACCTTCTTTTATTACATTTCCTTTGTTAATCAAAACGGGAGCATCTTCTTGCAATTCGTTTTCAATTTTTGCTCTTAGCGAATCGCAGGTATTAATTTGTTCCCCAATTAATTGAAGTGGTTTTATCTTCGATTTGGTTGCCAATTCTTTAATCGGAACAAGGGCATCCAACGAATTTTTTAATTGGTTTACTTCTCTAGGAGAAATTTTCCCTATAGAAACTTTAGAAACCAAACGCTCCAAATCACTTACTTGGCTTATGTTGTTGGTTAGGTCAATTAATAATTCCTTGTTATTTACCAATCCTTCCACCACATTATGCCTTTTGGCAATGGTTGCTGTATTTTTCAGAGGCAACAACATCCATCTTTTCATCAATCTTCCTCCCATTGGAGAAACAGTTTTGTCAATGATATCAATCAAAGTAGTAGCGTCTTGATTGTTGGAAGAGATTAATTCTAGGTTACGAATCGTGAATCTATCTAACCACACGTAATTATCTTCCTCGATTCGCGAAAGGGTAGAAATATGTTTGGATTCATTATGATGCGTTTCGGATAAATAATGCAAAGCTGCACCAGCAGCAATAGTTGCTACTTTTAGTTCTTCTACTCCAAATCCTTTAAGCGTTTTGGTTTTGAATTGTTTTAGTAATAATTCATTAGTAAAATCAGGAGTAAAAACCCAATCATCCAATTGAAAAAAGTAAAATTTATTCCCAAATAACTCATTAAATTTCTTCTGATTTCCTTTCTGAAAAAGTACCTCAGTGGGTTTAAGACTTTGTAGTAATTTATCTACATATTCTGCAGAACCTTCGGCTACCAAAAATTCACCAGTTGAGATATCCAAAAACGAAACCCCAACTTTATGTTTGGTGAAATGAACAGCTGCTAACCAGTTGTTTTCTTTTTGTTCTAATACGTTATCGTTAAATGTAACACCAGGAGTAACCAATTCTGTAACCCCTCGTTTCACAATGGTTTTGGTCATTTTTGGATCTTCCAATTGGTCGCAAATAGCAACTCGATATCCAGCTCTTACTAGTTTGGGTAAGTACGTATTTAATGAATGATGCGGAAATCCTGCCAACTCAATGTGAGAAGCCTTTCCGTTTTTCCTTTTGGTCAATACAATCCCAAGAACTTGCGAAGCAATAATGGCATCTTGCTTAAAAGTCTCATAAAAATCACCCACACGAAACAGCAACATAGCATCAGGATGCTTTGCTTTAATCGCATTGTATTGCTTCATCAGTGGAGTTTCTCTTTCTTTTTCTACCGTCTTTTTTGCCATTGAGATTTTTTAGTTTGGTGCAAGTTTTAAAATTACACTTTTATAACCGAGGCAGTAAATAAATCGCTTTGATGTTTTTAACTATTTTGAGGGAATTGTTAATTAGTTTTTGAATTTACTTTTCTTCATCAGTCATCCTGAATTTATTTCAGGATCTCTCGGAGAATATTTTACTTTATTATCTCAGGTAATATTTCAATGAATAGGGATACTGAAACAAGTTCAGTATGACTCGCTATGGAAATATTCATAGTATAAGAAAGTTTTTTTTTCAAACCTCTTTTTCAAAATTGACAGCTATCACATTATTTTCCTTCCTCATCTTCCACAACTTTCCTCGGAAAAACATTATTCGCCCTTTCCAAATCCGACATCCTCAAACTTGGGTCAATTTCTACTTTTTCAATGTCTTTTTCATTTACTTCAATACACAAAATAAAGGTTGGGTTTGTCCAAGGCCAATCTTCAGTTACTACTGTAAAATCAGCATATTTTGTTTGAGTTTTGGCTCCACGCATAATAGTAAGAGGAATGTTATATACTTTCACGGTTCCATCTTTTAAAGTTACCACAATGTCAAGCGGCATTGGCATATCACCAATTCTCTTTAGTTTAATTGCAGTCGAGTTTTTCTCGCATTTTTCAAAACCTTCAATGCTGTAATCAATGTGATTGGTAGTTCCTACAAATTGTTCCAAATACCAATCCAATTCCAATCCAGAGACTCTTTCTGCTACCCGTTTGAAATCTTTGTCTGTAGGGTGTTTAAATCTCCACTGCCTGTAGTATTCAAGCATTATTTTTTTGAATGTTTCTTCTCCCACAACATAATCCAATTGGTCTAAAAACACTTCTCCCTTGTTGTAAACAGAGATTCCATAAGTCCTGTTTTTCTTGTAATGATCTGCGTGAGTTGACAAAGGCTCTTGCTCTCCGCTTTTAACCAAAAAGTGATACCCTCTGTGCGCTCCTGCATGTGGATTCAAAGCATTTTTTTTATAGATATAATTAGTCGCATCATTCTGCGCATAGCAAGTAAATCCTTCGTCCATCCAAGGATAAAGAGCTTCGTTTGTCGCCATCATTCCTTGGTACCAGCTATGAACTGCTTCGTGCACAATTACACCAACCAAGCTATTTAGAGATCTGTGACCTGTGATTAAGGTTGCCATTGGATATTCCATTCCTCCGTCTCCACCTTGAATAATCGTGTATTGAGCATAAGGATATTCTCCATATTTTTTGTTCAAAAATTCAAAAGCATCCACTGTCAATTGCTGGCAAGCATCCCAATGAACTGTATTGCTGTCTTTTTGGTAAAAAAAGTGAAGTTTGGTCCCATTGCTTAATGTCTTAGTATCGTGCGTGTAATCTGGATCTGCAGCCCAAGCAAAATCATGCACGTTCTTGGCAACAAAATGCCAAGTTAACTTCGATTTACTGTTATTAATTGCCACCACTTTGTCACTGTAGCCTTTACCTATTCCGTCAGAATTCTGGAGGTTTCCTGTTCCCCCTATTGTGTATTTATTATTCATGTGAATAGTCACATCAAAATCTCCCCAAACTCCATGAAACTCTCTCCCTATATAAGGATTTGCGTGCCATCCTTCTTTGTCGTACTCACTCATTTTAGGGTACCATTGTGTCATAGAATAATCTATCCCTTCTTTGTTGTTCCTTCCACTTCTTCGGATTTGTACCGGCACTTGCCCCAAAAAATCCATATCAAAAGTTACGGTACTTCCCGACTTTATTGGCTCAGGCAAAGTCACTTCCAAGATTGTTCCAACTACCTTATAGGTAACGTCTTTCCCATTCATTTTTAATGAATTAATTTTCTGAAAACCTTCTTCCTCTGGTTTTAGTTTAGAAATTCTGTCGCCAACTCTGCGATCTGGATCTGCTATTGTTCTAGAACGCACATCCATCATACTTCCCGGTTGAAATGCATTAAAGTAAAGGTGATAGAAAACTTTGTTCAATTCATCAGGAGAATTATTGGTGTACATCAATTTTTGCTTTCCTTTGAACTGATGCTTGGTCTCATCAAAATCAATATCCATAGTGTAAGAAACTTTCTGCTGCCAATAAGACTGAGAAAAAGCTTGATTTATTAAAAATGTAAAAAGTAAAAATTTAATGTATTTCATAGTTGCTTATTTTGTATTTCTTGAAAATTCGATTGTTTAGAAGTCTAAATTTAGTTGAGTGAGGGCTTAAAAAAAAGTAACTATTCTTCTTATTTTTCATTAAAATCGCCCTTTTTCCTCCTGCCAAATTAGCAAAAAAATAGTTCAAAAAAGAATTAAATGAATTCAATACTTCAATCAAATAAATTATTAACTTTGGTTCAATCAAATAAAACAACCCATGAAACACTTAAAGGTAGGAGACAAAGCACCAAATTTTAAAACAACAGATGAAAAAGGAAATGCTTTGACTCTACAAGATTTTTCTGGAAGTAAATTGGTTATCTACTTTTACCCAAAAGATAGTACACCTGGTTGTACCACACAAGCTTGTAATTTGAGAGACAACTATGATTTATTATTATCCAAAGGATATAAGGTTGTTGGCGTAAGTGCAGATACTGCAAAAAAGCACATTAACTTCATAGAAAAAAACAACTTACCTTTCCCTTTGTTGATGGATGAAGACAAGAAAATAATAAACGATTACGGAGTATGGGGAGAGAAGAAATTTATGGGAAAAATCTATGACGGTATTCATAGAACCACTTTTGTGGTGGATGAAAAAGGAGTGATCGAGGAGATTATTGAGAAAGTAAAAACTAAAGTTCATACAGAACAGATATTGGGTGAGTAGGTTTTTATAATCAAAGTTCATTGAGCAATGAATACACTTCGACTTCGCTCAGTGTGACTTTTTAAGGACGTTTGTTCTAACATTTGTCCTTCTGAGTGGAGTCGAAGACTAACACGAAGAAAAATAGTTTAAAAAATAAAGTAGAAACAAGAACAAAGAGAAAAGAAAAGAGAGCTAAGAATATTGCTATCACTAACATTCTAAAATTCTCAATTCAAACATTCTAATAAATAAATAAAAATGGCAAAAGCAAAAGAAGCAAATAGCGATAAGTTGAAAGCTCTTCAGGCAACAATGGAGAGAATGGAAAAGCAGTATGGAAAAGGTGCTGTAA
This sequence comes from Flavobacteriales bacterium, assembly GCA_039770535.1. Classification (GTDB taxonomy): domain Bacteria; phylum Bacteroidota; class Bacteroidia; order Flavobacteriales_D; family CAJJDF01; genus CAJJDF01. The sequence goes on along the minus strand of JBDMYC010000199.1, from coordinate 4,588 downwards.
TGAAAATGGGCGATCGACCAGTTGTAGATGTAGAGGTAATTCCTTCGGGATCGCTTACTCTAGATATGGCTTTGGGTGTAAAAGGATATCCAAAAGGAAGAATTATTGAAATTTATGGTCCAGAATCTTCGGGAAAAACAACTTTGACGATTCATGCCATTGCTGAGTGTCAGAAAAAAGGAGGAATTTGCGCTTTTGTAGATGCAGAGCATGCATTTGACCCAACTTATGCAAAAGCATTGGGTGTAGATGTAGATAACTTAATTATTTCGCAGCCAGACAATGGAGAGCAAGCGTTAGAAATTGCAGATAACTTAATTCGTTCAGGAGCTATCGATTTACTAATCGTAGATTCTGTAGCAGCTCTTACTCCAAAAGCGGAGATTGAAGGGGAAATGGGAGATTCTCAAATGGGACTGCAAGCAAGATTGATGTCTAAGGCATTGAGAAAACTAACTGGATCTATCAGTAAAGCGAATACTTGCTGTATTTTCATTAACCAATTGAGAGAGAAAATTGGTGTAATGTTTGGAAATCCAGAAACTACTTCTGGAGGAAATGCAATGAAGTTTTATGCTTCTATTAGATTGGACATCAGAAGAAGTACTCAAATTAAAGGAAGCGAAGAAGTGCTTGGAAACCGAACAAGAGTGAAAGTGGTGAAAAACAAAGTTGCTCCACCTTTCCGAAAAGCAGAATTTGATATTATGTATGGAAAAGGAATTTCTAAGACTGGAGAAATCCTAGATATTGCTGTTGAACACAATATTGTAAAGAAAAGCGGCTCTTGGTTTAGCTATGGAGAAACAAAATTAGGTCAAGGGCGTGATGCTGTGAAAGATTTAATTGGAGACAACCCAGAATTAATGGAAGAACTAGAAGGAAAAATATACGAAATCATCAAAGCTGAAGAAGTTTAGGATTGATATCTCTTAAATATGTTAAAAAATGCTCCTTTTTGGGGCATTTTTATTTTAAATCTACTAGACATTTATTACTATTACAACACGAAAGGCATTCCCAATTGAGATTGCTTATTTTCAGAAAATCATTTGTTATGAATACTCCTATGAAAAAATTAAGTTTTCTTCTTCTAATAATCTCTTTTTTCTCTTGTAAGGACGAGAAAAAAGCGGAAACCATTACAAACACTTTTGTACAAACAGAATCCATAGATTCTACCAATATCAAGCAATTGATGGGAATTGAAAAATTGATAGTTCAGAACCCAAACTCGGAGCAAGGATATTACCAAAGAGCAAAGTACAGAATGGAAAATAATGAGCTAGAAGGCGCATTTTTGGACATTAACAAAGCCATGAAAATTGCTCCTAAAAATGCTGGTATTAACTTGATCAAAGGATTGATTTACATCAAAAAGGGAGAATTGGACAAAGGAATTCCTTTCCTTGAAAGAACTATCGAATTGGACAGTTTACATACCAATGGAAATTTGGAATTAGCCTATTATTACTTAGCTGCTAAGAATTATGACCAGTCATTTGCTTTGATTAATAAAATAATCAAAAAAGATAAATTTTTGGCTAAGCCTTATTACTTAAAAGGATTGTGGTATGAGCAAAAAGAGAACGACAACCTAGCTATTTCGTCTTACCAGACTGCTGTGGAAAGAAATCCCGGGTATTATGATGCTTATTTGGCACTAGGTGCAATTCACAACAAACTAGATGATCCGATTGCTATTCAGTATTTTAACTCAGCTATTTCTATTTGGCCAACTAGCATAGAAGCTTGGCGAGCGAGAGGAATGAGTCATTACGAACACAATGACTTTGAGGACGCAATACTGTGTTTCGACACCATTTTGTCTATTGATTCCACGTTTGAAGTTTCGTATTTTGACATGGGCAGAACACTCATTGATTTGTGTTATGACGACAATCCGAAAGCAAAAAACGATTCTTTATTGAGCGAAGCAATGGCAAATTTTGATAAAGCCTTAGCTATCAATTCCAATTATGTTCCTGCACGATACAACAGAGCTTTGTGCCTGGAAGAGACAGGAAATAGTGAATTAGCTGCCAAAGAATACAAAGCGATTCTTGTTTCGGAACCAAACTATGAGCCAGCAGTGAAAGCTTTGAATAGATTGGGGAGGTAATTATTTTTCCAACTGCCTATCAATAAAATTCATTACTTTATTGTGGTATTCAATCCCACCTAATTCTTGGAGTGAATTGTGTCCGCCACCTTCTATTGGTACAAAGGTTTTTTCTTCCGATTTTAGGTTTTCAAAAAGCAACTTTCCGTATTCGAAAGAAATATTTTCGTCTTTGTCGCCATGAGCCAAAAACACGGGTTGAGTTATGTGTTCGACTGAGTTGATTGGTTTCACTTCTTCTGGATTAAATTCTGCAATTTCTCCCGCTTTGGCTAATGAAGCATCCGTTATGAATTTGAAACCAACTCCGTAGCATATTCTCTTTTGGTAATCGTACACTATTCTATCCAATTCTGTGAAAGTACACTCAATAAGTCCAAACTCTATTCTTGCATCCAGCTCGAGACTTTGTATGGCAATTGCTCCGCCCAAAGAGGCTCCCCAAATTCCTATTTTTTTATTTGGGAATTTAAATTTCAAATAATCTACAATTTCTTGGATGTCGTTTTTCTCATAATAACCGTAAGTACAATATTTCCCTCCACTTTTTCCGTGAGCACGTAAGTCAAATAAGAAAGTTCCAATGTTTTTTGAGGCTAAATTCTCAGCCAGATTCACAAAAGGTTCCTTGCAACTCCCAATCCCGTGAACCATAATTATGATTCCTTTCATTGAATCAGTTTTTGGTGTTATCACATAAGAATCCAACACGATAGAATCCTGAACTGCAAGATTTACTTTTTCATATTTAAAATCATATTGATTAAAATCTACCTCAAAAGTAGTTTCGTGCTTCATTATAATCGCATAAGGCGCAATGTGATAAGTACCAATATAACCAATCACTCCAACAATTACTGCAACAAAAAATAAACGCTTAGCTAGTTTTTTCAAATTATTATAGTTTCACAAAACGCTTTACCTGAGTGAATTCTTTGTCTTTGAAAACAATAAAATAAGTACCCGAAGCTAATTTTGAAATATCCAATTGAGAACGGGAATAAGTAACTGGAAATTGTCTTCCTGAGATATCAGTTGCGCTTACTTCTCCTTCAAAATCATTCAAGTTGGCAACAGAAATAAAAGCATTACCTGATGGATTTGGAAAAAGTGAAATTTCAGTTTGTTTTTCATTTTCTTCCACAGAAGCTGGATTGAAATATTCCAATTCCAGAAAGGGTTTATCGGTAGAATCTCCAGTGGAATAAAAAAGTGTACTTCCGTCTGTGCTGTCAATCATTGAAATTCTGAACTGAGTAGAACCTGCTGTATTAATCTCAGAAAGCAGACTTGCTGGAACCTTAATTCGTAGCCAATATCCATTCTCTTTCAATGAACCGTATACACAAGCCGTATCAAGCTCATCTGCAGGAGAAGAATAATCTCCAAAATCCAAAGATGTACTCGTGCCGAAATTTCCTTGTTTCACCTCCAACATTACTTTATTGAACACAGGTAAATTTCCTGTTAAATTGTTTCTGTGCAAAAATAAATTCCCACTGTGAATGAGTGTCGAAGCGGAAACTGAACTCGTGTTAAAACTAACTATTCCTTTCGAAATTCCAGCTGTGGCGTTATTTCCAATAGTAATATTTGCGGGGGATAAAGAAGAAAGCGAAGTCACTCCTCCATCTTTGTTCCCTCCTTCTGACGCAATTGTAATGTTTTTTTTATTCCTCAATTCATCCCAGAAATATTCTTCGAAATGATATTTGTAAAACATTTCATATCCTTCGCTATTCAGATGAAAACAATCTGTAAAAATCACATAATCATTCATCATGGACTTCGGAGTTGGATAATCTAATCTTCCTCCTGGCAAAGGGACTGTTCTTGGCTGGTAAGTCCCTGCTGGGTTCACTCCCAAAGGAACCGTCTGGCCATAAAGGTATTGCATCAAACCTAGCGCATTTGTATAGAAAACGTTTTGTTTGTTGCTTACCAACTCAGCAAATTTTGTAGATGCACGAGTCAATAAAGAATTCAATTCCATGAAATCGGGCTGCCCCATTCCGTCCCATCTTCCATAAAAAGGATGAAAAGTGGGAACTGCCGCAGTTGGAATTACTTCTCCAAAATTGGCAAAATCATAACCAGGAATATGAATTTTTGCCTGTGGTTTTATTCCTTTTATAAACTCAATAATACTATCAATCCTTGCCATAGTTGCATCCAACAAAGAATCTGTTGAAACAGAATCCATAGAATTATTCCAGCTATTGAGAATGTCATTTCCTCCAATACTCAGGTTCACCCACTCAATTTCTGGGTTAGTTGCAAAAGCATTTTGGATAGCCGCTTTTCCTGTTGGTGTCAAAAAATCGGCAGAAACTGCTCCATTTACAGCAATGTCATTATCAGAATACATTCCCACATTGGTAAATCCAAAACGGTCAAGGTTGGTTGGGATCGATCCAAAATCAAATGAAAACTTTGCCCAACTATCGCCCATGTGCATTAATTTAT
>JBDMYC010000198.1:0-3145 GCA_039770535.1 Flavobacteriales bacterium | reverse complement strand
ATAGAATTTTATAATTCTTCTTAAGTCTATTATTAATGTTTCGAACCAAATTCTTGTCCTCCACATGCAGTTTGTTGTTGTATGAATTTCGGCAATAATCAGAGCAAAACTTCTTGTCGGCTCTTCCTCGCACAATTTCTTCGCATTCTAAACATTTCTTTTCCATAAGGCTAAAAATCCAACTGAATGAGATATCTCTATCTGTATTTCAGTATTTTACTGATGTAAGATACAAAAATATTTATCGTTTACAAACGACTACAAACGATTGCATCCGAAAGTAAACGAAAACAAGTAGTTAGCAACCGACTCGCAGAAAAGGCTTGCAGCATATTTGCACTGTCGAAACAAACAACGAGGTTTGACGACACACAAACGAACCTGCCCTAGGGGCGGAAGAAAAAACAATACATTATGAGTAATTTAAGAAACAAAGTACAGTTAATTGGAAGATTAGGACAAGCGCCAGAGGTAAAGCATTTAGATTCTGGGAAAACGGTAGCGAATTTTAGTTTGGCTACCAATGATAAATACAAAAATGCCAAGGGTGAGCTGATAGAAAACACCGAATGGCACAACCTAGTAGCATGGGGAAAGACTGCTGAGATTATAGAAAAATATGTACAAAAAGGAAGCGAAATCGCAATCGAAGGAAAACTTACAACTCGTTCGTGGGAGGACAAAGATGGAAACAAAAGGTACACTACAGAAGTATTGGTAAATGAGCTTTTACTAATGGGAAGTAAACCTGCGAATGGAAAAGGAGGAACAAAATCTGACGATGATTTGCCTTTTTAAAGGCATTTAAATAGTTACAAAGAAAACGTCATTCTCATATTTTTGTGAATGGCGTTTTTTGTTTTTTTAACAGTGTTGTTTTGGTCAGTCAAATAGAAACAACTAATTTAAAAGGAATTAAAAAACCGAAACAGTATGAAATCAATTTCCCTCCTCACATTGCTATTTGTATTTAATCAATTTGGATTTTCTCAAGAAACTGGGTTTACTCCCTATTTCAATCACGGAGAACCCTGGCAGTTCCAAAGTTTTAGACCTTCAGAAATGAAGAAGAACCAAGATTCTTTAATTAAAGTGAACCACATCGAAACACAAAAGGTTTATAAATACGACAAAAATGGAAATAGAGTCTTGTATTCTATTTCAACTTTTGACTCTAATCAAAATGAGTTTTCTATTTGGAAACTGAATAATAAAAGAACAAGCTCAGAATCTCAGCTCGTGTCTAGCTCTCACCGATTATACCAATGGAAAAATTGGGGAAGTGCAAAAAAGCAATACAATTCCTACGTAACAGTTCAAGACAAAAAGAAATTAGAGGACAAAATTGTGTTGAAAAAGAACAAATTAAAATCCAGAACCCATTACTATTGGAATGAAACTGGAATATTGGATTCTTTGCATTATTTCAAGAAAAACAAAGCAATCGCCACAAGCAGAACTCATTATGTGTACAACAGCGAAGGGAAATTAATTGAATCAAGAATATACAATGGAAAGAAACTAAAAAGCATTAGAAAATTTGATTGCCAACCTCTAGGAAAAATTGAGAAAAAGGTAGAAACTTCTACTTCCTGCGAAAACATCGAAATGGATGAAAACGGAAATAAAATAAAAGTAAGCGAATTTACAAACGACAAAGGGAAGAAGAGAATTTTTAAAACTACCTACCACGGCAATACCAATAGAACATGGAAGCAAGAAGGTTTTGACTATAAAGACAGACTTACTTACTACAACGAAACAACCGATACTTCAAAGATTTACAAATCTTTCAATAATAAAGGAAGAGTAACTTGGGAGAGCAACATAAAACTTCAAAATGGCAAAACCATCTCAAATAGCAACTATAGAAAAGGTAAATTGGTGTCGCAAACTCTTTTTAACTACAACCAAAATGGACAAGTGACTTCGGAAAATTCGTATGTCAATGACAAAGAAGATTGGAGTAAAACATATGAATACAATTCATTAGGATTGATTAAGAAAATGACTCATTCCAAAAAAAGAAAATCATCCATTTCAGAAAGAGAATACAATTAATTGTATTCCAAATTGTTTAATAACTTTGTGACATGAAATATATCAAATTATTTATCCTATCGGCTGCTTTGTTCGGCTTTTCTATTTCTTTTTCACAATTTAATATTGGTGTTTATTCAGGTTTTGAGATTGCCAACTTCAGTTTCATGGAATCAGACCCCAATGACCCAATTCGTGTCGGTTATTCCTCTACCGAAAGCGAGTCCTCCTCCTTTTTTCAAAAGAAAATAGGGTTCATTTATGAAAATGTCATCAGCGAAAGAATTGCTTTGGTTTGGTCTTTGGAATTGGCTCCTGGAAATTACAAAACACATCAAAGACAATTTTTGGACGAAACCTCTAATCTTGTATTGGAAGAGGAAATTTATGAGAAAATAAGTGGATACAAAATTGGTTTGGGATTGGATATAGCCGTTTTCGGAGAAATTCACTACGATAAGATACAGATGCTTATCAATGCCACTTTTATTCAGCAGTTTTCTGTTCATCGTTTTGACTCAGACTTAAAAAATGTAGGAAGTAAAGAAGTGAATTTTTTGTATTCTCCCTATAATCTAACTACTTGGGAGGCTGCCAATGCCGAAAGTTCTTTTGGTACTTTTTTGGCTATAGGGCCTAAAGTGAATTACCAACTCAACGATGACATAATGTTCTTTGGAACAGGAAAGTACAATTTAAATCTTGTGCCTTCTGATGGTGGCGATTTAATTCATAACAACGGATTTTTCGTGAACTTGGGTATAAAATACATGGTGTTCTAAACCTTACTAAATCGACCACTCATTGATTGTGAACAAATAGGGAATTATAAAACCAACGAGACCACCTGCATACACCTGCAAAGCAGTGTGCTTGCCAAGAATAAGCCTACTCGTCCCTACCAAACCGATACAAGCCAATAAAACAAGAATAACTCCTGTGTGAGAAACAAAAGTTACCTGAGTTACTCCAATCACCAATCCTGTCAGCGAACTTATTCCTTGGGTGTGAAGGCTAATTTTCCATTTTGAGGTAATAAAAATACTCACAATAAGCGCGAGACAACCGCCAAAATATCCAGCCAAAATTGGTTCGTCTAATCCCT
>JBDMYC010000197.1:0-4418 GCA_039770535.1 Flavobacteriales bacterium | reverse complement strand
TTGTTTTTCATACGCTTCGGGATAACCTCCCGAAACCGCCATCACAGTGCACACTGTTTGTGAATTTAGTTTAAACTCAACATTTCCAAGTGTTTTATTCCCCACTGCGGCAAATACCTCAACCAAATCTGATTCTATTCTTGGAATTACAACTTCTGTTTCCGGGTCCCCCATTCTTACGTTATATTCAATCACAAAAGGATCTCCTCCCACATTCATCAATCCAATGAAAAGAAAACCAACATACTCAATTCCGTCTTTTTTCAATCCCTCAACCGAAGGTTTAATAATTCTTTCTTCTACTTTTTGTAAAAAATCATCTGTTGCAAATGGAACTGGTGAAACGGCTCCCATTCCCCCCGTGTTCAATCCTTTGTCGCCCTCTCCTATTCTTTTATAATCCTTTGCAGTTGGCAACACTTTGTATGAATCTCCATCCGTCAATACAAAAACCGACAACTCGATTCCGTCTAAAAATTCTTCGATTACAACTTCTTGACTTGCCGCTCCAAATTTCGAATTGGTCAACATTTCTGTCAACTCCTTCTTTGCATCTTCTATATTATCGGGAATGACCACTCCTTTTCCGGCTGCCAACCCATCTGCTTTCAGAACGAAAGGAGGTGAAAGTGTTTCTAAAAAAGAAAAACTCTCTTCTATCGTTTCTTTTGTAAAAGCTTGGTAACGAGCTGTTGGAATATTATGTCTTTCCATAAATTCCTTTGAAAATTTCTTACTTCCTTCCAATTGGGCTCCCATTTTCTTTGGACCAATCACAGCTACTTTATTTAACTCTGAGTTTGCTTCAAAATAATCATGAATTCCTTCAACCAAAGGAACTTCTGGTCCTACAACCAAAATTTCTATACTATTTACTTTACAGAAGTTTCCAATCCCCTCAAAATCCGAAACAGATAAATCCACATTAGTTCCCAATTCGCTTGTTCCTGCATTCCCAGGAGCAATAAAAAGGTTTGATAATTTTTCGCTTTGTGAAAGTTTCCATGCAAGCGCATGCTCTCTTCCTCCCGAACCAATAATAAGAATATTCATAATTTAGATTGTATTTTGCACAAAAATATCATTTAATTTGAAAATAGTTCTGTAAATAGTTGCTTTTGACAACAAAAAAATTACTTTTGCGTAACAATAGAAATTAAAAACAAGAAAATATGTACTGGACTTTAGAATTAGCCTCATATTTGGAAGATGCACCTTGGCCTGCAACTAAAGAAGAATTGATAGATTACTCCATGCGTAGAGCAGCTCCACTAGAAGTGGTAGAAAACCTACAAAGCATTGAAGAAGAAGGAGAAATCTACGAATCGATTGAAGACATTTGGCCAGATTATCCTACAAAAGACGATTTTTTCTTTAACGAGGATGAATATTAGTTAAAACAAAGTAAACTTAATTGTTTCAAAAAGCCCGAATACACAGTTTTGTATTCGGGCTTTTTTGTTTCTAACAATTTTAGCAAAAAAAAAGTCTTTGAATACATTCAAAGACTTTTTGGTTTCATAAGGATTTACTCTTAAGCGTAAAATAATTTGATAAAGTCTTCTTGACTCACTTCTTTATCTTGCAACTTAATGTTATTCTTGAAAAAATCTGAAACTTTGTTTTTATACAAGTAATCAAAGATTTTTTTCGTCTCTTCTTGGTTTTTAAGAACACCTAACGCATTTTCTTCCAATACAGCATCATCTGGAGTTGGCATGTTATATTGCGCATACTGTTGCACCAACATACCTTTCACGTAGTCTTTCACTTCGTCCACTTCTACTTTGATTTCATTTTCTTGAATCACCTTGTTTTCAATAAGCTGCCATCTCAATTGGTCAGAATACTGTGGATATTCTGATTCAATTTCTTCCATAGAAACATCTTTCTCGTTAGATGTTTTAATCCATTCTTTCAGAAATGCATCTGGCAATTTCAAGTCCAATTTCTTTACAAAATAAGCTGCCAAATCTTTCTGGAACAACCTTTCACTGTCATTCACAAAAGCAACACTCATTTCTTCCTCAATCTTCGCACGGAATTCTTTCTCATTTTTCACGGTATCTTTTCCATGAATCTTATCAAATAATTCTTGATCAACTGGAGCAGGCTCCAATCTTTTCACTTCTTCTACTGTGAAATCAAAATCACCTGTTGCCGTGTCCAATTCTTCTTTTTTGATGTGAAGCATTGCCGCCATATCAGCTTCTCCTTTTGAAACTGTAGTAGGATCGACAGTAATTGTGTCTCCTGGCTTCAATCCAATAAATTTCTTCTGAATTTTCTCATCTTCAATCATTGGAAGAGAAACCGTAGATTTTGCCTTAATTTCTCCTTCTTTCTGCACAAATTCACCAAACACCATGTCCCCTTTTTCGGCAACATCAGCTTGTTTCATTTGTCCGTATCTTTTAGCAAAATCTTCTATTTGCTTGTCAATAATTGCTTTATCCACTTTTATTTTGTGAAATACAACTTTGTCTTTGATAGAAGGTTTTACATTAAACTCTGGTGCTAACCCAATTTTGTATCCAAATTCAAAATCGCTACCCGCTTCCCACTTATCAAAGGTCGTGTGCTCATCTGAAGGAATAGGATTTCCCAGTACATTCAATTCTTTTTCCTGAATGTGCTTGTACAAGTTTTCGTTAATCATCCCGTTCAATTCATCTGCTAAGATAGATTGTCCGTATTTCTTTTTGATCATTCCCATAGGAACTTTCCCCGGTCTGAAACCTGGCTCTGAAACTTGCTTTCTAGCTTGTTTCAATTTTGTTTCGTACTTCTCCGTGTAATCTTCTGGAGTCAATTTAATTTTGATGACTGCATTTAAGTCGTCAATTTTTTCTTCTGTAATATTCATAATATTGAATTTAAAAAAATAAAATAGTTCGAAAATATGTTATACAAAAAAGGCATCCCAACTACTCGGGACGCCTTAATTTATGTGCGGGCGGAGAGACTCGAACTCTCACACCTTGCGGCACTAGATCCTAAGTCTAGCGCGTCTACCAATTCCGCCACGCCCGCTTAATATTTCAAAAATATCGGATGCAAAGATACCTTTTTTTTTAAATAACCGCACTTTTTTGTCGCTTTTTCTTCTTTTCTCCTAATTTGAAATCTAAAGCCAAAATAAAATGATTTTAAAAAACTAACGTTATAAACAACAATTGGTTTATTACTCCCAAGAATATTAACTAATTCAGCAACAATTTTAATTATTTTCGAACATTAAGGATCTTTGCGCCAAGCAGAATCCTTTTTCACTAATTTTAATCTATAACAACCTTAAAAAATATAAATATATGTTTGACTCAAAAGAATTTGAAAAATACGCGACAAAACACGCGGGCATAAACAGCAATGTACTGAATGGGTACGTAACTAATCTTACTCCAAATATTATTGAAGAAAGACAATTGAATGTAGCACAAATGGACGTGTTCTCGAGATTGATGATGGACAGAATTATTTTTCTGGGAACGGGAATAAATGATCAAGTAGCAAATATTGTACAAGCGCAATTGCTTTTTCTTCAGTCTGTTGACCCTAAAAAAGACATCCAAATTTACATCAATTCTCCAGGGGGATCTGTGTATGCAGGTTTAGGAATTTATGACACAATGCAATACATTCAGCCAGATGTGGCTACAATTTGTACAGGAATGGCAGCATCAATGGGAGCTGTGCTATTGTGTGCTGGAGCAGATGGAAAAAGAAGTGCTTTGAAACACTCGAGAGTGATGATTCACCAGCCACTGGGGGGAGCTCAAGGGCAAGCAAGTGACATGGAAATTACTTTGAAAGAGATTCAAAAACTGAAAAAAGAATTGTATACGATCATTTCTGATCACTCGAAACAAGATTACGACAAAGTGTGGAAAGATAGTGATAGAGATTATTGGATGACTTCTGGCGAAGCAAAAGAATATGGAATGATTGATGAAGTTTTGACAAAAACTCCTCAAAAGAAATAAAGGAAATCTTACAAAAATGAGAATAATTCGATACACAACCATAGTGTTAGGTTTTGTTGTGCTACATAACTTCTCCTTCTCTCAACTCACTGGTATTTATAAAGATAAGTACAAGAACTACAGAGATGGATTGGAGTTGTATGACAAGGAAGCCTTCGGAGCTGCGCAAAAAAAGTTTGAAGAAACGATTCAGTCTATTGATGATTCGCAAGATGAAATCCAGATTGATGCTGAATATCTTCAGGCAGTATGCGCCTTGGAGTTGTTTCACAAAAATGCGCAATATCTCTTGTCAGAGTTTGCTATCAAACATCCTGATTCGCCCAAAACCAAGAAAATATTTTTTCTCTTGGGAAATGATTTCTACAGGAAAAAGAGATTTAAAAGCGCGATAGAATGGTTCGAAAAAGTAGATAAATACGACTTGACCAAAGA
>JBDMYC010000196.1:0-9345 GCA_039770535.1 Flavobacteriales bacterium | reverse complement strand
TAGCTATGCAAGAATCAATATTTCCGTTTACGTCAGTTGCATAAATCGTGACAGAATTCGCACCAGTATCAGCACAACCAAACGAAGAATTAGAGATATAAATTGAATCAATTCCACAGATATCAGAAACTGAAGTCAAGATGAAAGCAGTGTCAATCGTGAATGAACCAGTTGCATCTAAATAGACAGTTGAGTCTTTACAGATTACAATCGGTTTTATGGTATCAATTACAGTAACGGTAGCAACACAAGAATCAATATTTCCGTTTACATCAGTTGCATAAATCATGACAGAATTTGAACCAGTATCAGCACAACCAAACGAAGAATTAGAGATGTAAACTGAATCAATTCCACAGATATCAGAAACTGAAGTCGAGATGAAAGAAGTGTCAATCGTGAATGAACCAGTTGCATCTAAATAGACAGTTGTGTCTTTGCAAATTACAGTAGGTTTTATGGTATCAATTACAATAACGGTAGCAAAACAAGAATCAATATTTCCGTTTACATCAGTTGCATAAATCGTTACAGAATTTGAACCAGTATCAGCACAACTGAATGAGTTAACTGAAAGATAGACAGAATCGACCTGACAGTTATCGCTAATAGAACTTACAAAAAATGATGTGTCTAAATTTGCTATCCCGACAGTATTTAAATAGATAGAAGTATCTGCACATACAATAATGGGTTTAATTGAATCTTCAAATAAATTGATTGCAGTTCTTGGAGATAAAATACATCCAGTAAGATTGTTTTCTGCCTGAATATAGTAAGTTGTATCCTTTGTTACTGTTGTGATGTAGGGAGTTGTACCAAGATTGGTTCCGAGAGTTAGCGTATTCCATACTGAATATGAAACACCTGCTTCAAGACTATCCGGAATAATAGCAAAACTTGTAGCTGGACAAATTAGAGAGTCAGTTGCTGCAAATGCAATCGGGTTAGGGTGAACAATTACGTCAAAAGTTGTAGTACTTGAACAGCTCCCTCTTCTAATCTCAAGCAGATATCTATAGGTAGTTGTTGTTGTAACACTTGGGGCTGTAAAAACTGGCTTGTGTGCAGTGTTACTGGATAAATATGAAAGTTGTGCATTTGCAGAAAGACCAGTCCATGAGTAGGTTCTTTGTGTTTTGAATTTACTATCTGTGCATACTGGTAAACTATCTGAATTTGATGAGCATAGAGTGATTGAATCAATTGAACTTACAAAGTTAATAGGAACTAACGTATCGTTAATTCCGCAGTCACAATTACTACTATCAATGATGATAAAAATGTTACAAGCATCAACATTTAGAGCTAAAGAATGTGATATTGTAATCGAATCGCCCAGGTTTAGACTGTCAGGTATAAAGATTTCTTGCCCAATAAAATACGCGTCATTTGCATCTAGTATCCCATTATTGTTGGTGTCACTAGCGAAGGAAATTTTGGCTGTATTTTCAGGTATTTTCGCTCCATTGTTTTTCAAAATAAATTCTAATGTTACTGAATCAATGCAATTGTTTTGCAGGACAATAGGATTAATTATTTCTAAATCTCCCTTCACCACTGTGAGAGTATCAAATGTAGTCGTGATAGGAAAATTAATATCGCAGAGAGTATTGGTTGAATTACATAGAATTTCATGTTTTTCTGCTGTAGATATTTTTATCGGAATTTGGCTACAGGTTGATTGAGTGTAATCCAAAGATATGATTGTAAAACTAAAAGATATTGTATCTCCGGGAGGAACTCCAGGTTGTAATGCCCATTCCAAGACTCTTTTGTTGTTAATCACTGTATCAAATGGAGCAAGCGAAATTAAATGTTGCGGATTTACAATGTCGTATATTGGGTTTTGAATAGTGAGATTTGTATCATCAATCTCAAAAATTAGCCTCTCTTGTCCACTTGTATTTCCTCCTACTGCATTAATCAAAAGAAGTGAACCAATAGATTCATTGGAGCAAATATTTATTGTGTCTTCTTCAAACTCGATTGTAAGAACTGTTGCAGGAGCAGCTGGTAATCCTTGAATGATAATTGGATTACTAGCATTTCTTGCTGATAAAATAGGGTCGCCACACAATTCTTCTGCCGCAACTCTAAAGACCAATTGATCGCCAGATGTAAAAGGACATCCGGTATTAAGTTTAAAGCGTAGTTGAAATTTATTACTGTCTAGGAGGGCGCTTGCAGGTGGTAGTTGGCCTCCTATAAAATTCGAAGAAAAATTCCACTCATAAATCCCTCCAGATAAAATAGGATCGGGTGTTGAAATCCAAAAACCAGAGTTCGCGGGCCATTCAAGTTCAGAGCTTCCGGGTACAATATTAACAGTTGATACTGGCAATATAAGTTGTTGCCTAAAATTTCTTACTGCAGCTTCTCCAGAGTTTTGAGCAAATAAGGTATAGCTTAGTGTATCACATAACTGCACAGCCGAATCTTGTTGGATGATAATTAGATTTTGAATAAGTGGATTTTTAGGAATTAAAATCAACTTACCTGACTTAACAACATTATTACAAATTGTGTTGGTGTTTGGATATCCTTGTGCAGGATCAATTGGATATTGAGAACAACTGTATCCAGTTTCAATCATTAAACTGTCAATATTACAAGCTGTGAAAGTTGCTGAAATTGTTAAGATTTTTGATGAATTAGGTAAAATCGTATCAATTTTAGCCCAAAAACCATTGGCGTAAGGTAAAAGAGGATAGCTTCTCACTCCATCAGTTAATGCTACAGGTGTTATATTCCCCGAAGGGGATTGAATATCAATCCATGTATAGGGAGTCATTTCAGTTAGGTTAGTATTTCTGATATCAATCGACCAATCTACAGTATCGCTACTTGCATTTACAGATGGGGTGTTCAATGTAAGTTGCAATTCTGGCAGGGTTGCAGTATTCGCGCTTACACTTGCGAAAGAAGAAAAACTATTGGATGGTTTTGGTCCTCCAATGGCTTGAGGATATAAATTTCGATAAAGTCGATAAGTAAACCTTTGATTCCCGTTTGGATGAGAAATAGAATTAGACTCAATATCACGGCCGCAAGCATTTCGGAAAGGCAATGCTGCTTGTAAATGATCTCTTGCGCCAAATGCATATCTTTTTGCCAAAGAATCTGTATATACCATTACTTCATTTGACGAAATAATACGAACAAATTTTTTGGGCATTACCTGAGTGTTGGTAGTAGATGCAATGTTTATTCCTCCATAATAGTAGCGAGTAGAATAATAGGTTTCAGTTGTATCGAAAAAGTACACATTTTCGTCCCAACTTATGTACACTGAGTCAAATTCTGTGTATGGTTTAAATTCAACTGGATCAAATTTTGTAGCAATTGGAAATTCTGGATTACTTGTTGATCCGGCATCAAGGTACGAAAATCCAATATCCCAATAGAAAACTCCGCCACAACTTCGCCATCCGTAATTGTCAGACCTTCTAGAAATTCTTTCCGATTCGTGATCAATCTCAATTTCAACTCCTCGATAAATACAGGTAGGTATAGAAGGTTTATTCGCAACATTATCAAAGGCGAGTAGTTGCGCATTGATGTTGTAGTCCCTATATTGATTGCCATACATATAAAACACAATTTCAATTGTGTCATTCGAAAAAATTGAACTTCCTGCATCTCCTCCAAATTTAAATAAAGGATTTCCTGTTGCAATTCTCATGCTATCTCTAAGCGAAGAAAGATTTAAACGTAACGTTTTTTCTGTTGTACTTTGCGTACTTTTTGTCACTGTAAAATTCGAAAAGCTATGAATGGCTCCCGAACTCACATCTGTAATGCGAACAGAATTTCCTGACGTAAGGTAGGCGATAGGATCTATAGTTGATGCAACATGCTGATAATTGATGTCAAAATATAGGTCGTCAAAAGCTGTATCCTGAATGGCGATCTTTGCATGAAGTCGAATTGAATCGTAGGGATGAACCTTACTCAAAAGCACTCCGGGTGTATTCTCATCTACTTTAGTAGTCATAGAATTATCAGTCCAGCCAAAAGTAGCTCTTCTCATTTCTTGCGAAATAATATTATACCCTTTGTGTTTCGAATCACAATCTTTGATTATTGTTAAAGTTCCACAGCCAATAGGTGCAGTGTAGCAAGGATCCGCAATATTTCCAGAATCTATGTGAACAAAAGAGCTCACTTCAATGATTAGTTCCGAGCAGGTATCTAAATTGGCTGAGCAGTCATTGACAAAATCAAGGGTAAAGTTGTCTTCACTGTTATTAGACCCTCTCATTCTGTCTGTAAATACACTAATTGTATCATGTGTGGAGCCAAATGATGTTACAATCGATTCATTTACAGCACCATTATTGGTAACCCCATTCCAAATAAGATTAACTGGAGACGCAACTGTTACTCCTTTTGGGACTATAAACCTTTTCTCAAGCCGTACTTTTGTCCAATCAAAACGAGCAAATTGTGCCCATTCATTAAATGTTATTGAAAATGGAGTTCCATTGGAAGCACTCGTGCTCGAAGAGATAGACCTTGCGTCAAAATCGAGATATTGATAATAATTTTGTCTTCTGAATTGACTCATTGGCAAACCACACATATTGTTGTAGTCTACATAAATTGCTTTGTGCGAATAATAATAGATTATCCTCCGTGGTCCCGGGCTGCTAGTGCAAGTCACATTAGGTCCAGCATTTCGGTAGAATACTTCCACAGTGATTGAACTATCTGATTTTAAATCATTGATAAAGCCATCTCCATTTTCATCTGTTAATCCGCCACTGTTGTAATCGGCTGCAGTTAGAGAATCAACAATAGGATAAAGTCCAAAAGCACCTGCTGAAAACGGGACAATCTGTCCATTTATTTTGACCGAATCGTATGTGAAAGTATTGGGAAAAGAAGCCGGATTGTACATAGTACTATTATTCCTAACCATTGGTAGTTGAATAACTAGATCAAATGCATCATCTGCTAGTGTGCCAGTTGTGGTTTGGGTATTTCTTACTGTAAAAGAATAAGAATGTGTGGTTTGGCAGTAGTTATCCAGACTAGATGAGGTTGTCACGTAGGAAATAGTGGGATTAGATATTGCAATGGTACCTAATGTTGTAATCTGAGAGACTTGACATTGCCTGCCTTCGCACCCCCAGGATGCATAAACATCTGAATCAATTGAAAGTGATCCAGGTGGACAAATATTTAATTCCACCGAGTCTGAAAATAAGAAAACGGAGTTGCTGGGACTCAAGGGTTGTCCTCCAAAGTCAGCAACCTTAAACTTGTAAATTATACTATCTCCAGATGGAGTTAAGGTGCTAGAGCCTGCTGAAATCCAGAAGATATCATGGTATGGTTTTTCTACCACAACCTCAATTGAATCAATTTGACCAGCTACTGCCGTGTAATCTACCCTAAATGTTCGTCTATATTTTTGCCTGAGGACAACTTGGGTTAAATTTATTCCAGATTGATTAGAAAAATTAGTGTTACTAACACCTGTAAGTAAAATATTAGGCTGTGTAGCATTTATTTGTGCAGAAATTACTGAGGAGCCAAGTGGTTGGTTTGAGGCGTCAAACAAGGAAAAGCTCAGAGGAGCAGTAGTCGAAGCGCAGTTTGATTTAATAAGAAAATATACAGTGTCTATGCCACCAGCAGCAATCGAAGAGAAGGTAAAACTTGGTAAAGTTCTGTCAGATGTATCTCTAATAGTAACGTTTGGGTTAGGCAGTATCGAAACAAATTCAAAATTAGCAGTTAAGTCTGCTTCTAAGGATACATTTGAGAAAGCATTCACTGTGTAAATCGTTACGGAAACAGTATCAGAAGCTCCACAAGTCACTAATGAACCAGGCACTCTGTTGCTGAAAATATCTGTTTGACCAAAGCTTCGTGTTAGGCTTAGGAAAGCAAATATGAGCAGAATAAAATGGTAAAAAGACCCTTTCCTCATTTTTTTTGATTTCGTATTAATCACGAAATTAGTAGAATAAGGGTATCTATAGTAAGTGCTAAAGTCCTAACTATTAACTAATCATTGTTAATAGCCTTGCTAATTCTTGTACTTTTTGATAATTAAAGTTGCATTATGACCTCCAAAACCAAAAGTGTTTGATAGTGCGTAGTTCACTGTTCTCTTTTGGGGAGTATTGAATGTGAAATTCAGTTTTTCATCTAATTCAGGGTCTACTTCTGTATGATTTATAGTAGGAGGAATGATATCTTCTGTAACAGCCATTACACAAGCTAAGGCTTCAATAACTCCTGCTGCCCCTAATAAATGTCCTGTCATTGATTTTGTAGAACTAATATTCAAATCATACGCATTGTCACCAAAAACTTTTAGAATAGCTTTTGATTCTGCAATATCCCCCAGAGGAGTGGAAGTGCCATGAACATTAATATAGTTGATATCAGAAGGTAAAATGTTTGCTTCTCTTATTGCTTCTTTCATAGAATTACAAGCTCCCAAACCTTCAGGGTGTGGTGCTGTAATGTGATGAGCATCTCCTGAAGCTCCTCCACCTACAACTTCAGCATATATTCTTGCTCCACGAGCAATTGCGTGGTCGTAGTCTTCTAGCATCATTGCACCAGCTCCTTCACCTAAAACGAATCCATTTCTGTTTTTGTCAAAAGGTCTTGAAGCAGTTTGCGGAGATTCATTACTTTGTGATAAAGCATGCATTGCGTTAAATCCTCCAACTCCTGTTTCCGTTACAGCAGCTTCTGATCCACCAGCAAGTATTGCGTTTGCTTTACCTAATCTAATATAATTGAAGGCGTCAATTAAGGCGTTCGTAGAGGAAGCACAAGCTGATACCGTAGCAAAGTTTGGTCCCATAAAACCATACTTAATTGAAATATGACCCGCAGCAATATCTGCTATCATTTTTGGAATAAAGAAAGGATTGAACCGAGGTGCTCTATCTCCACTAAAAAAGTTTTCACACTCATCTTGCAAAGTTTTAAGTCCTCCAATTCCCGCTCCCCAAATTACTCCGATTCTCGTAGTGTCAACCTCATCTAGATTCATTCCTGAATCTAAAACAGCTTCTTCTGCTGTGACCACAGCATACTGAGAGAATATATCCATTTTTCTTGCTTCTTTTCTGTGAAGATAGTCTTCCACATTAAAGTCTTTTATTTCGCAAGCAAATTGAGTTTTAAACTTGGATGCATCAAATTTTGTGATAGGTGCTGATCCAGACACACCTTTTTTAAGTGAATCAAAATAATCGGAAGCATTATTCCCTATTGGGGTTAATGCTCCGATTCCAGTTATTACAACTCTTTTTAATTCCATAGGAAGCTAATTTTATTTAGCGTCATTAATAAACGTTACTGCATCTCCAACCGTAGCAATTTTTTCTGCCTGATCGTCTGGGATAGCAATATTAAATTCTTTTTCAAATTCCATGATTAGTTCTACAGTATCTAATGAATCTGCTCCTAAATCGTTTGTAAAGTTAGACTCCAAAGTAACCTCAGATGCATCTACACCTAATTTGTCTACTATAATTGCTACTACTTTATCTTGTATTTCTGCCATTTTATTTTAATTTTTAATGTTTAGCTTGTGCAAATAAAATTAATTAATTCTTATTAACCAAGTATTCGCTCACTACTTTCTCAACAAATCCCGTTCCAAATAGATTTTAAACTGAAGCTTTAATATGCTCTCGGTTCAATCTAGCTATATTCTCTAGCGAGATTCCTTTCGGGCATTCTACTTCGCAAGCTCCTGTGTTTGTGCAGTTTCCAAATCCTTCCACATCCATTTGGTTTACCATATTAAGAACTCTGTCTTTAGCTTCCACTTGTCCTTGTGGTAAGAGTGCATATTGTGACACTTTGGCGGAAACGAACAACATGGCAGATGCATTTTTACAAGTTGCCACACATGCTCCGCAACCAATACAAGTGGCTGCGTCCATTGCTAAATCTGCATCTTTCTTGGGTATTGGTAATGCATTGGCATCTTGCGTGTTTCCCGAAGTATTTACAGAAATGTATCCTCCTGCTTGTTGAATTCTATCAAAAGCGCTTCTGTCAACCATCAAATCTTTCAAGATTGGAAAAGCATTTGCTCGGAATGGTTCAATATGAATAGTTTCTCCATCTTTAAACATACGCATGTGAAGCTGACAGGTTGTGACTCTTCTGTCTGGTCCGTGAGCTTCCCCATTAATGTACATGGAGCACATACCGCAAATTCCTTCACGACAATCGTGATCAAATGCAACCGGCTCTTCCCCTTTTTCAATTAATTCGTCATTCAGGATATCCATCATTTCAAGAAAAGACATATGTCCTTCGATATTAGAAATTGGGTATGTTACCATTTTTCCTGGAGACTTAGCATCCTTTTGACGCCATATTTTTAATGTTAAATTCATAGTTTAGTGCTTAGTAATTAGTTGTTAGTGCTTATTAACTCCTAATTTATTTAACTCTGTAATCTTAATCTTTCTTTTGTTTTTTTTCGGAGCTTTTCCATCTTCTGTAACACCTACTGGGATAGAAAAGTGATTCCTTACTTATAGGATCTTTGCTTTAATTCAATGTTCTCATAAGTTAATTCTTCTTTGTGAAGTTCTGCATCAGTAGGATTGCCTTTGTATTCCCATGCAGAAACAAATTTGAAGTTAACATCATCTCTCAGTGCTTCTCCTTTTTGTTCTCCGTCTATTTCTACAGATTCTTCTCTAAAGTGTCCTCCACAAGATTCTTCTCTTGTTAAAGCATCTTTTGCAAATAACTCTCCTAACTCAAGGAAATCGGCAACTCTTCCAGCTTTTTCTAGCTCTCTATTTACTTCGTGAGTCCCTCCAGGTACTCGTACATTTTTCCAGAAATCAGCTCTCAGTTCTTGAATTTCTGCAATAGCTTCTTTTAGTCCTGTTTCGTTTCTAGACATTCCACACTTGTTCCAGATAATGTTACCTAGCTTCTTGTGGAAGTAATCTACTGCTTTTGTTCCACCAGTATTTACTAGTTTATCAAGTGTTGATTTCACAGAGTTTTCTGCCTCTTCAAATTCTGCAGTGTCTGTAGCTATTTTACCTGTTCTGATATCAGCAGATAAATAATCTCCTATAGTGTAAGGTAACACGAAATAACCATCAGCTAATCCTTGCATCAATGCAGATGCTCCTAATCTGTTGGCTCCATGATCACTAAAGTTTGCTTCTCCAATTGCGTAGCAACCTTCTACTGTTGTCATTAAATTGTAATCTACCCATAATCCACCCATTGTATAGTGAGTTGCAGGATAAATCATCATTGGAGTTTCGTATGGATTTTCATCCACAATCTTCTCATACATTTGGAATAAGTTTCCGTATTTTGCTTCTA
>JBDMYC010000195.1:0-2918 GCA_039770535.1 Flavobacteriales bacterium | reverse complement strand
TACTCAGCAAACATGTAGTCTACAATTCTTTCTTTGTATTCAGAACTCAAATCCAAGGTTTGGTATGGAATGTCCAATTGTTCGGCAATTGCCAAAGCATCATTGCTGTCTTCTATCCAAGGACATTCATTATTAATGACAACCGTTTCGTCATGCCAGTTTTTCATGAATAGTCCTATTACATTGTAACCTTCTTTTTTTAAAAGATAAGCTGCAACACTAGAATCTACTCCTCCAGATAATCCGACTACGACTGTTTTTGACATTTTTTTGTTTTGTTTTTTATTGAAATAATGAACTGCAAAGTTAATGGTTTTTTTCATTGTCATCCTGAATTTATTTCAGGATCTAACATAGAATATTGCACGTCAGTAACACCAGTAATATTTCAATGCATAGAGATTCTGAAACGAGTTCAGAATGACTATATCACATCAATTTTACTCCATATTTTCATTCAATTTCACAATTCCATCATTTCCTAGGATAATTGGTAAATCAGAAACTCTGTTTTCTTCTGGTCCGTTTTCTAATTTTAGAACTCCTCTTGGGCACACTGCGCTACAAATACCGCATCCCACACAAGAAGAACGGACTATATTTTGTCCTTTTTGAGCATAAGCTCTCACGTCAATTCCCATTTCACAGTACGTAGAACAGTTTCCACAAGAAATACATTGACCTCCGTTTGTTGTGATTCGGAATCTGGATTTGAACCTTTGAACTAATCCTAAATAAGCTGCCAAAGGACAACCAAATCTGCACCAAGTTCTGTTTCCGAGCATAGGATAAAAACCAGTTCCAATAATTCCAGAGAAAACTGAACCTACCCAAAAACCATATACTTTTCGAACAGAAAAAGAGTTCAAGCCAAATATTGTGGAACTATCCGTGAAAAAAGTATAAAGAACCAAGGCGGTCATCACTACTGAGAAAACTAATACCAAATGAATCATCCATCTTTCAATTTTCCATGCTTTTACAGATTTATCAGACAGTTGGCGGTATGGATCACCTAAAGTTTCTGCAAGTCCTCCACATCCACAAACCCATGAGCAATACCATCTTTTACCAAAAAAGTAAACAAAAATTGGTACGCCAATAATGAAAAGCGCAATTCCCCAAACTAACATAAATACTCCTAAAGTTCCTTTTTCAATCATTCCAGTTATATTCCATTCAAAAAAGAAATCATAATCGAGAGGCCACATGTTCACAAAATTGAAACTGTATTCGTTCAGACTTTCAAGAATTTCGGGAATCAGAAAGGCGAAACCTAATTGGAAAAACATCACTGAAATTGTTCGGATGATTTGATATTTATTGTGTCGGTATTTAATAATAACTCTCACTCCCATGACCAACATGGCAAGTGTGTACATTAATCCATACAAAAACCATTGAGAAGCTTCGCCTCCTCCACTTAGCATTTTTTTCAATGGATCCACCATTACGATCCAGGGAGTGATGTAACATGGAAACCAGTAGAGTAGAACGTAAAAGCTTATTAAAAAAGTACCTACAACAATACCTATCCATCCTCTGTTGGTAGCAGCACTTTTGAAAATTCCATCATTCTTAATTCCGGGATATTTTTTTAAATCAGGCAATACATTGATTAGAACACCAATCGAAGCAAAAATGAGAGTAAGTAAAAAAAGTAACCATCTATTGGCCGATACAAATCCTGTGGTAGATTTTTTTGTGATGGTGAAAAGGTAATTACTGAATTTGTTGACATCAAAACCTTTTGCATTGACCACACTTTGGTCTATATCGGTTTTCTTGTTGTTAAGAATCTCACCTAATTCTTCGCTATTTTTTAGCTCTCTGCCGAACACCCAACTCAGGTTGTCTGCGATTAATTTTTGTTTTGCACTGTCACTTTTTGTCGCTTCAGGAAAAGTTTGTGCCACAGCTTCTGCACTGAAATTAACTTTGCCATCAAGCGTAGAATGATAGATTAAGTTGGAAATATCTTCTTTGGAAATGCTGTTTTTACTGATTACTACCTCATTCGTTTGCCTCAGTAATTTTTTGATTTCTTCTACAAATGTAAATTGATTGGAGTAGGTTTTTCCGTTTATTTCTTTTAAAACGGCCGTGTTTTTTGCAAAATTAAATTTGTCGTTTTTTCCATCTTGCATCACAATTCCAGCTTCTAATGAAGAAGGAGTCAATTGATATTTACCCATGGAAAGTAGGACAATGAAGAACCCGAAAGAAATAATAAATAGAGCAATACCGATCTTCTTCATAGAGTTGTAATTTATTTGAATGTAACTAAAATATGTAACTTATTAGAACTTAAATCGAATCAGCAGTCGATTTCATACATTTTGAACGCATTATTTTTTGCTACATTTGTTAATAATCATTTTTTAGTAAACTAGTATGAAACAGAATGTCAGTCTCTTATTTTTATTTTTTGTTCTATTTGGAAATTCACAAACTCAGTGCGATTCAGTGATCAATAAATTGATGCACATGGGCGATAGTTGGGCAAAGTTTTCATTTGATTTTGGATCGATCCCAACCAACCTCGACCGTTTTGGATATACCAATGTGGGAATGTACTCGGATAATGACATTGCTGTAAATGGAGCAGTTTCTGCCGATTTTTTGACACCAACCGGAAAAGCGGCTATACAAAATGCGTTTGCAATTAACCTAGAAATTGAGTGGGTGAACCTGAGCATTGGAGGGAATGACATTCTCAATAGCTGGAATAATTCTATGGATTCTGTTTCCACAGATTCTTTGTTGGATGCAACAATGGACAGGATTGACAGTATCATTGATTTTATAAAAGGAATAAAACCACAGGTAAAAATTCATATTCCTGGTTATGATTTTGCAAATTTTGGAGAAGTAATTCCAACTGCGGCAGTTCCTACCTTTCATCCTTTTTACGGAAG
>JBDMYC010000194.1:0-3036 GCA_039770535.1 Flavobacteriales bacterium | reverse complement strand
CTCCTCATAGAAGCCTTTGTGCAACTTGTGATTCTTACTTTCACATAGTCACCAATTTTATGATTTCCTTTTGGTAAAATAATGGTAGAACTGTGCTCATTTCTTCCCATAAATTCATCCTCCGATTTTTTTGACACCTTTTCAATCAACACTTCAAACTCTTTTCCAATTTGTGCTTGGTAATATTCCAATTGATTTTCATGTTGAGCTACAATAATTTCTGCTAATCGCCTTTGTTTGATTTCTTCTGGGATGTCATCTTCATATTTCCTTTCGGCTAGTGTTTTTGGTCTTTCCGAGTATTTGTACATAAAAGCAGCCGAAAATTTCACTTCTTTAATCAAGCTCAAAGTATCCTGATGCTGTTCCTCAGTTTCGCCACAAAATCCCGTAATGATATCTGTCGAAATAGTTGCGTTTGGCAATATTCTTCGAATTGCGGCAATTCTGTTGAGGTACCATTCTCTGGTATAACCTCTGTTCATTTTTTTAAGAACTTCGCTATTTCCAGATTGAACTGGCAAGTGAATATAATTGCAAATGTTATCATACTTAGCAATCATCTCGATCACATCATCTCCCATGTCTTTGGGGTGAGAAGTAGAAAATCTCACTCTCAATAATGGATTAACTTGCGCTACCATTTCCATCAATTCTGCAAAATTAGTAGTAGGAATAGTTTCGTCTTTTATTACTCCTTTCGAACTCATATTCCATCTGTAGCTATCTACATTTTGTCCTAGAAGTGTAACCTCTCTGTATCCTCTTTCAAATAAATCTCTAGCTTCAGCTACAATGGTTAAGGGGTTTCTACTTCGTTCTCGTCCTCTCGTGAAAGGAACTACACAGAACGAGCACATGTTGTCACATCCTCTAGTAATTGAAACAAAAGCAGTTACTCCAGTGTTGTCTAATCTTACTGGTGAAATATCTGCATAAGTTTCTTCCCTCGAAAGCAGCACATTTACTGATTTTTGACCTCCTTCTGTTTGGTGTAATAAATTAGGTAAATCACGGTAAGCATCTGGTCCTACCACCAAATCGACTAGTTTTTCTTCCTCTAGCAATGCAGTTTTTAATCGCTCAGCCATACAGCCCAAAACGCCAACCATTAAGCTGGGTTTTGCTTTTTTCATTTTCCTAAATTCAGTCAATCTTTTTCGCACTGTTTGCTCCGCTTTGTCTCTGATTGAGCAAGTGTTCAATAAAATTAAGTCCGATTCTTCGATATTTCTTGTCGTAGAATAGCCGTTTTTGCTCAAGATAGAAGCAACTACTTCACTGTCCGAAAAATTCATTGCACAGCCGTAACTTTCCAAAAATAACTTTTTACTATTTTTGTCAGTATTTGAGTTCAAAACTAATGCTTCTCCCTGCTTGCTTTCGTCTATTTTCTTATCTATTGTTTGCATTTAGTGTATTCTAATCAATTTCTATGCAAAGATAAAATAAACTGACAAAATAGCAGTTAATTTGAGGCTAGAATTGTTTTCAGACCAAGAAAAGGATTGTTAAAGAGAATTCGTCAAAGGTTTTAGAATAGAATTTTTGACCTCTAATCAGTATAATTTACCATTTACAATAAATCTTTGGATGCCTCAAAATTATTTCTGTAATATTGATTATCAAAAAAAATATAAAATCATGAAAAAATTAGGTTTAGTTGTATTGGGTTTTGTTTGTTTTTCTTCTTTTTCTCAAAATTTAGAAGGAGAAATTACCTATGTTGAGAGTTTAGATATGTCGGAAAGTATAGATAAGATGAATTCTGCAATGGATAGCATCAAACAAGCGAATCCTGAGAGAGCAGCAATGATGGGAGGCAGAACTAAGTATATTGCCGAGTTTATGAAAAGCTATGAAAGGACGGAGACGATTTTGTATTTCAAAGGAAATGAAAGTATTTATAAAGAGAAACCAGCTGTTCTTACAGAAAGTGAGGTGAATCAAGAAGCAAACTTTATGATGGCTTTCAAGCCTAAAGCGGATATTATTTATTACAACAAAAAGGAAAATAAGAACTTCATTCAAAAAGATTTCATGGGAAAAGAATTTCTTGTGAAACAGCCCTTGAAAGACAATAAATGGAAGATTGTGATGGAGCAAAAAATGATTAAAGGTTATCCATGCATGAAAGCTGTAAAGGAAGATACTCTTTTTAAAATAGAAGCCTGGTTTTGTTCTCAAATACCTGTTTCTTCAGGTCCAAAAGGACTTTATGGGCTTCCCGGAATGATTTTGGAGGCGAAGTTTGTAAAAGTGGTGAAAGAAGGAGAAAAAAAGCAAAGAATGGGACGAAGAAGAATGATGATGCAAGATTTTACAATGGATATTTTAATTACCGCAGATGTAATTGATTTGAAAGAAATGAGCAAAAAAGCAGTGAAAGCTCCAAGTAAAGGAACTGAGGTAGAGAGCGAAGACGCCTACAACAAACTGATCATTGAGAAAGTGACAGAAATGCAAAAAAGCGGGGGTAGAGGCCGAGGAGGTAGAGGGAGATAATTTTGGCATTCTAAAATACAACAATCATGAAATCACTTATATTTTCAATTTTAGTTACTGTTTCTTTGTCGGTTAGTTTTTCTCAAAACTTGAAGCAATATACTGTGCAGGGATCCGTGGTAGATTCTTTAAATTCACCTTTGCCATACACAACTGTGGTAATTTTGAATATGTCAGATTCTTCTTTGATTAATTATGCGGTCTCTAATGGATTGGGTGATTTTGAGATGAAGAATGTAAAGCCAAATTCTTATATTCTGCAACTTTCGTTCATGGGATATAGGACTTTTAGTAAGAAAATTGAAGTAGGCGGCACAGCCGAATTCATAGATTTAGATATTTTAAAACTTTCAAATAACGATAAGTTCCTAAAAGAGGTCTCTATTGAGGGCGATTATATTCCCATTGTTTTTAGAAATGATACGGTAGAATATAATGCAGGTTCTTTTAAAACCCAAAAGGGAGCAAATGTGGAAAAATTACTTGAGAAACTTCCAGGGATAGAAGTAGATTCTGATGGGGAAATCACTG
>JBDMYC010000193.1:0-9665 GCA_039770535.1 Flavobacteriales bacterium | reverse complement strand
TTTCGCAGGGCCTTATCCCTCCACCTTTCTTTATAAGTTTGGTCTAGTTAAAGACCTGTATGAACTATATTATATTTCTTAGGTATTCCATTATGTTTGGCAACTCAAAAGAAGGTGCCGAGAGGATACTTCCAGTCTCATTTTCGTTACTTGATGAGTTGTCAGAATCTGAACTACTTAATTTTTCTGTGTTTATGTTTTCAGCCTTGTACTGCCCGTCATTCATGTCTTCTACCAGCTCAACAAACCTGTTTGCTTCTACTTTTTTGTCGTCATAGACAACTGTAGCCAATTTGTTTTTAAAGTTTACTTCACAGGATTTCACTCCCTCCATTCTGCTAATTTTCTGCTCAATGCGTTTTGCACAGCCAGTTTCGCAAGTCATTCCCTCCAAAGAGAATGTCGTGTTTGCAGTAGCATTAATTGTTTCCACTTCGGTAGTTCCGCAACTGATAAGTAGTGCAATAGTGGTCAAGAATAAGATAACTGTTTTCATGGTGAAATAGTTTGATGGAGTAAAAATACAATTAAAAGTTAGGAAAGCAACAGTTTTAACTCCTAAAAAATCATAAAATTGCTTTTAGGTCAACAGATTGAAAGCAAAAAAAGTAGTTTAATTTATTTTCCTCCCTTTGAAATTATACCTATCACTATTACCTCCCAATCGATACATATAATAATCAGCCTCTACCGTTAAAGTGTTGGGATTAACTTTAAAGCTCCCATTGTACCAATTACCTTTAGTTGTAGATATATCTTTGAAAATGATAGTGGAATTAGTTTGAAGTCCACTTCTTGCAGTTGTCCAATTAGTATCAGTTGGGTTTGCTATATCAAATCCAATTCCCATATGCCCTTCATTACAATCAGGAGTATATGTGCCATTAGATACTACTAACCAATTCCTAATAGAAACAATTGAGCTATCGCTCTTTCCATCAAACAAGACTTTAAAATCTCCATTTGTAAGAAATTCGCATTTATCGTCCACAAGCTTTATGTATTTTACAATTGAATCGTAGCCATCATCATTAGGATAACATTCAATGTTAGGAGTTTTTCTTATTACCAAAGAAATAGGAATGTTGTTTTCTCCTGTCATAACGGTAGGACTGAAGTCTCTAGAGATCTGAGATCCAGTTAAAATTTCGGTTCCTAAATACCAAGTATAAGTTGCATCAGGATCTTGAGGCATGGCTCTAAACGTAATGTAATTACGAGTAAAAGCTACGTCAGGAGTAAAGTCATAAAAATTAAGAAATGTGCCTGTAATATTCATCATCCCAAAATTAGCTGTAACTGGAGTTTCTCCGCAACATGGGTCTGGGTCATTCTCTTTTTCTTTGGTGCAAGATGCAAAAACCAGCAGCACGGCTAAAAGTAAACTATATGTTATGCCTTTTATTTTCACTATTTTTTTTCACTTAGTTGCATCTAAATATAAGGATAATTTAGAAATGTTGAAAATAAAGAAAATTCATAAGGTTATTTTAGTTTCAAAAAGTTTTGAAAGTTTAAAAAATTGGCTTACTTTAGTACTGAATTTAGTAACAAATGAATTTAGAAGAAGCAAAATATAAGTTTATTCAAGAATGGGGAGTCTTAGGAAGTACTTGGGGAATAAACCGTGCTATGGCTCAAATTCATGCTTACCTAATGTTATCGCCCGAGAGTAAGACTACGGATGAGGTGATGGAAGAGCTGAAAATATCAAGAGGAAATGCAAACATGAACATGCGCGCATTAATTGATTGGGGATTGGTTTACAAAGAATATAAACCAGGAGAGAGGAAGGAATATTTTTATGCTGAAAAAGATTTGTGGAACGTGATGAAGCAAATTGCCAAAGAAAGAAGAAAAAGAGAAATTGTCCCGATCAGAGAGGTGTTGAAAGAAGTTTCTGCAGCAGAAATTGACAACTCGCCCGAAGGAAAAGAATTCAAAAAAGTAACGAAAGACATAGATTCAATCATCAGTAAATTTGATGGACTAATCGAGATGGCTGCAAAATCAGATCAAAATTGGTTTTTGAAAGTATTGACCAAATTAATCAAGTAGTTAACGCAATTTAAAAGCTTTTGAAGCTTGTAGAAAATTCGCAAACAATTAAAATGAAGTCTCAAAACCCCAAATTATTATTTGATGGAGATTGCAAGTTTTGCAACTTTTGGGTGCAGTTTATTCAAAAAAAGAAGACAAAAAATGATTTTATATTTTTGCCTTTACAATCAGAAAAAGGAAGGGAATTGCTTCTTCAATTTCATATAGATTCTACTGTTGATTCGGTTGTTTACATCTGGAAAGACAAGGCTCATATTAAATCAAATGCAGCTTTTCAAATCATCAAGCAATTTGGTTACTTGTGGCATACTTTGTTATTATTTTGGCTTTTGCCAAAACCTTTACGAGATTGGGCATACGATTTAATTGCTAAAAACAGGCACAAGTTTTTTAGTGCAAAAAATGAGTGTGATTTGCATTGACAATGTAATTTTCAAAAGAAATAAAAATTAGGGAGAAGAGTTATTCAAAATTAATTTACTTTTGCTTCATGGATTTTGAGTTTGATAAAAAATGGCGCGATTTACTGGTTGAGGTTTCCAAAAACATGGATGAACCGCTCGACATGCAATCGCTTATCTTTATGATTGGAGTTCAGGAATTGAATCAAGGATTCGTGAAGTTGAGTAAAAACCAGAAATTGGATGTGATGCACATTGCAATTTGTGTATTGCTAGAACCTTATGGTTACTATGCCTACACAGGTCATGATGATGATGGCTGGCCACATTTCAAACTAGAAAAAGAACTGCCTGTGCTGAAACCCATGGAGCAAGAAAAATTCATGAAAAAAGTAATCATGGAATATTTCGATAAAGAACAATAAAAAAATCCTATCGCGCTAGCAATAGGATTTCTATAAAATTAATTGTCTTTAAAGTCAGATCTTGCGAAAGTGAGGGAATAATTCATTGATCAATTTCTGTTAAGCCTTTCAGATTTTTAGAAATTGAGTTTCATATACACGTTTGGCAAATAATAGTTTGATCATTCGTTTGCTCTTCTTCTATTTTGATTACACCATTTGTTTCGATAGGTGTGTATGCATCCATTGCAGCTTGGCTGTTGTATACAACAATATCCAACACAGCAAATCCTGCTTGGCCAAGTTGAAAATCGTCCGTATAGTTGAAAGTAACTTTACCGTTAGTCCCTGTTACTGCTGTTCTATTTGTGTTAGCTCCCAAAACTCCATCAGCACAGGTTGCGTCTGGACAGAAAACACGAACGAAAGCACCCACAACCGGATTGTTGTCAGCATCTACAACTGTTACATTGGCAATAGTATCTTTTTCTTTTCTACAACTAGAGAAAGAGAAAGCAAGGAGGGTGACGAGAATGGCTAAACTAAATTTTTTCATTTTATTTGTTTTTGTACTTCTATTATAACTGAATGTACCTCTATTTTAGTATTTTTATACTTTCAAAAATAAGAATAAAAATGAGATTAATAAGAAATATTGCAGTGTTTTGCATTGTTATTACGTCTTTTGCGTGCTCAGGGTTGCGAAAAAGTGAGAAAACTCCAAAAGAATCTATCGTGAAAGTAACTACTTCCATGGGTGAAATGTACATTGAGTTATCCGATAAAACACCTAAACACAAAGCAAATTTTTTGAAACTGGCGAAAGAGGGTTTCTACGATAGCACCCTTTTTCACAGAGTTATAGGAGGTTTTATGGTACAGGGCGGAGATCCGCAATCTAAAGGCGCAAAACCAGGAAAAGCTCTCGGAAATGGTGGTCCGGGATATACGATTCCAGCAGAGTTTAACACAACTTTATTTCATAAGAAAGGTGCTTTAGCTGCGGCAAGAATGGGAGATAACGTGAACCCGAAGAAGAATTCGTCAGGGTCGCAGTTTTATTTGGTGCAAGGAAAAAAATATACTGTTGAGCAGCTTAAAGCTCTTGAAATTCAGAAGAGAAATACCGAGCCAGGATGGAATATGGAAAGTGTGAAAGGATTTAAGTTTTCGAAAGCACAATTGGAAGCATACACTACCGTGGGAGGAACTCCGTTTTTGGATGCAGGTTACACAGTTTATGGACAGGTAATCAAAGGATTAGATGTGATTGATAAAATTGCAAAAGTGGCAAAAGACAAGCAAAACAGACCCAATAAAGACGTTATGATGAAGATGGAGGTTTTGCAGCTGAGTGCTAAAGAAAAGATGAAATTACTAGAAAAATAGATTCAAAAAAGAGAATCAATGAAAGAAAGAATAGAACAATTACTGGAAGAAGTCAATGCATTTTCGGCTACCAGTCTGGATGAAGTGGAACAACTGAGAATTAAGATTTTGGGAACCAAAGGAGAACTAAAAAACTTGTTTGCTTCCTTCAAAGAAGTGCCTAACGATCAAAAAAGAGACTTGGGTCAGATGCTCAACCAGTTGCAAAGTAAAACGCAAGAAAAAGTAGTTGAACTTACTTCCTCTTTGGCCCAGAAAGAAGACACAAGTGATAATTTTTTAGATTTATCGCTTCCAATTTCTGACGATAATTTGGGCTCTAGACATCCATTGTCTATCGTGAAAAATGAGATTATTGATATATTTTCAAGAATAGGTTATGGAATTTCTGAGGGTCCAGAAATAGAAGACGATTGGCACAATTTCTCTGCACTTAATTTCCCAAAAGAGCACCCAGCAAGAGACATGCAGGACACTTTCTTTATTGATAAAGAAAGTGCTTTGAGAACACACACATCCAGTGTTCAGGTAAGAGTTATGGAAAATTCAAAACCCCCAATCAGAACAATTTCTCCAGGAAGAGTATTTAGAAACGAAGCAATTTCTGCTCGTGCTCATTGTATATTTCATCAAGTAGAAGGATTGTACATTGACAAAAATGTTTCGTTTGCCGATTTGAAACAAACGCTCCTTTATTTTGCCAAAGAAATGTTTGGAGAGAAAACAGAAATTAGATTAAGACCTTCTTATTTCCCATTTACAGAGCCTAGTGCCGAGGTAGATGTTTCGTGTAATATTTGTGCAGGAAAAGGATGTAATGTATGTAAACATACAGGGTTTTTGGAAATTTTGGGTTGCGGAATGGTAGATCCAAACGTACTTGAAAATTGCGGAATAGATTCTACAGTTTATTCAGGATTTGCATTTGGAATGGGAGTAGAAAGAATTGCCATGTTGAAATATCAGATCAATGATTTGAGGTTGTTTTTTGAAAATGACGCACGTTTTTTAAACCAATTTAAAAGCACGATATAATGACTAAGAGATTGAATGTTTGGGTATTTATCCTCCTGGTTTTCACGTTTTCTTCTTGCTCTTTGTATGAAGAAGTGGAGTTTTTGGGAGTGCAAGATTATAGTTTTGAAAGGCAGGAAGATTCAAAAATTAAAGCGTCTATTCTTTTCAAAATTAACAACCCAAATTTCTATTCCATCAAGCTTAAAAAGTGTGATTTTGAGATATTTGTGGATGATCATAAATTGGGAACCGCAGGAATGCTGGATGCCCTTAAAATTGTGAAAAAGACGGAGGGAGAATACACACTAAACTTAGGATTGCAAGAAGATGAACTTAGAAAATCTTTAATTCCTCTGGCAGGAAAATTATTTTCAAAAAGAACGGCAACACTCAGAATAAAAGGAAAAGCCCACGCAAAAGTTTGGGGGATTTTGGGTAAAAAGTTCGATATTAACGAATCGAAAGAAATCTCGCTCAAGGAACTCATTAAAAATATGAAACTCTAACAACTCAAGATATGAAAAATATATTCGAAAAATCTATAAATGATGAAGTTATTGCAAGGGTAAATAACTTGAGTAACACAACTCAACCAGCATGGGGTAAAATGAATGTGGCACAAATGCTTGCTCACTTGAGTGTGTCTTATGAATTTGTGTATACCGATAAATTTGAATCGACAAAAGCAAAAGGGTTCAAGAAATTCATCATGAAGGCCTTTGTGAAAAAAATGGTGTGTGGAGACAAACCTTATCCTAAAAACGGGAGAACTGCTCCAGATTTTATCATTGCAGACGATAAAGATTTCGAAGCTGAAAAAGCAAGATTAATTGATTTCATGAATAAAGTGCAGCAGGAAGGTGCGGAAAAATTCGAAGGAAGAGAATCTCATTCTTTTGGCGTATTAACTGCCAAAGAATGGAACAATTCATTTTACAAACATGCCGATCACCATTTGACTCAGTTTGGGGTTTAGAAAGTAAAACTTAAACCTAACAGGTTTGTAAAACCTGTTAGGTTTGAAAAGAATTTAATTGCCTAATATTTTATACAAACATTCTTAGGTTCAGTAAAAAATTCCAAAGCTCTAAAACCACCTTCACGGCCTAGTCCCGAGTTTTTTACACCACCAAATGGAGTTCGTAAATCACGAACTAACCAGCAGTTTACCCACACAATTCCCGATTCTAATTCTTGTGAAACTCTTTGAGCCGTAGAAAGATTTTCTGTCCAAACTGTGGCTGCCAATCCGTATTCTGTAGAGTTTGCCATTTCAAGTACTTCTTCTTCCGTTTCGAAAGGAGTTAAAGTCACCACTGGTCCAAAAATCTCCTCTTGGTTTGTTCTGCAATTAAAATCCAATCCTTCAATTACGGTTGGTTCCATGTAATATCCGTTTTCACTTCCTTGTATTGTCAATTGGTTTCCTCCAAATAATAGGTTACCACCTTCATGTTGGGCTAATTTTACGTATCCCAATACTTTTTCTAAGTGGTCTTTAGAAACTATAGCTCCCATTCTTGTTTTCTCGTCAAATGGATCACCAACAGTATGGCTTTCTAGTTTTTCAAGAAATGCTTTTTTGAACTTTTCGTAAATAGGTTTTTGAATAAAAATACGAGAACCACACAAGCAAATTTGTCCTTGATTGGCAAATGAAGAATGTAAAGTTGTGTTCAACATGGCATCAAAATCACAATCTGCAAAAATAATGTTTGGGTTTTTTCCTCCCAATTCCAAAGATGTTTTTTTGAATGACTCTGCAGCTTTTCTACCTATAATTCTTCCTGTGGCAGTTCCTCCAGTAAATGAGATCGCTTTTACTTTTGGATGCGAAACTATCGCATCTCCTGCGTGAGCTCCCAATCCGTGAACTATGTTCAAAACACCTTTTGGCAAACCAGCTTCTATGCATAATTTAGAAAATAAATAAGCAGTCATTGGTGTAACTTCTGAGGGTTTTGCGATTACACAATTCCCAGATGCAATTGCTGGAGCGATTTTCCAAGTGAACAAATACAAAGGCAAATTCCACGGAGAAATACAACCTACTACTCCCAAAGGATGGTTAAGTGTATAGTTTGTAAATCCTTCTTCCATGTGATGCGATTGTGAAGCATTATGGAGAATTGCTGTAGCAAAAAATCGAATATTAGCACTTGCTCTAGGAATATCTACTCGAGTTGCCAATTTATAAGGTTTTCCATTGTCCAAAGCTTCTGCTCTTGCCAATTGGTCCAAGTTTTCATCAATCAAATCTGCCAAACGAACCAATATTTTTGACCTTTCGTTTTTGGTTGTTTTACTCCAACCTGGAAATGCAGCCGAAGCAGCTTGTGCCGCCAGTTCCACATCTTCTTCTTGTGAGTTAGGTATTTGACTGTAAACTTCGCCTTTAGATGGATTGTAATTGTCTATGTATTTTCCTTCTGCAGGAGCAACTAGTTCTCCGTTTATGTAGTTTTCGATTTTTTGCATGAGTAAAGATAGTGATGAATTATGAATTATAAGTTATGAGTATCGAAGACGAGATCATTTTTTCTTCAAACTGTTTTTGGTTGTGATGATGGCGCTTTT
Organism: Flavobacteriales bacterium; assembly: GCA_039770535.1. Taxonomy (GTDB): domain Bacteria; phylum Bacteroidota; class Bacteroidia; order Flavobacteriales_D; family CAJJDF01; genus CAJJDF01. Next base: position 1,816 of record JBDMYC010000193.1, on the reverse strand, counting down.
TATCATTTTCAAAATAGAATTAGCATCATCCAATAAGGACTCAGACATTTCTTGAGTCAAATAGTCTGTTTCAATCAGTAATTCTATCCAATAAATTGATTCGTCACATTCTTTTTGAGCAATTGCTAGCTTATGAATAAAGTCTTTTTTGCTTTCAGCATTTTGTCCTTCTCTTACCAAAGCGCCTACAGCAGTTCCACTTCTAAGAAGTTGTTTACTCAATACAAATTCTCGTTTTTCTTCAACCAAAAATTTATAAAGATTAATTACTCTTACTGCAAATGCATAACTCTGTGATTTGATAGCCCCTTTACTCATAATTAAATGTAATTAAAAAAAACTCATCACTCCTAATTCATCACTTATAACTCATTTCGCCTTCTTATAAACCGGCACAGCCGAGCAAGCTTCTCCGTACATCAAGCTTTTTACAACTGGCTTTAGTAAATTTAAGGCTTTGGCGTAAGCAGAATCGTGAATTGGAATTTCTCCACATCCTTTTATAATTACTCTTTGGTCTTGGTAATCTGCTGGATTTAAGTTTTTTTCTAAGGATTTTATGAAGATTACAGATTCCAAAGTGTCTAGATTTCCACAGACTACATCTTGAGCAAAAGGCTCAAGTGCATTGGTCAAAACCATGTAAGCCCAAGAGGGAATAATTGCATCTGCCGAGTTTAATAAAGCGACAAATTTCCCTTCGTAAACCGACCAATCATTTTCTTTTACAAACTGCCTAAAGTCTTTTTCTTTGAGCACAAATTCTTGCCAAAGGTTTTGTTTTAGGTCATAAATAACACGTTCTCCTTTTGGATAATATTCTGCTAAATCCAGATTTATTAATCCACTGTTGGCTACTTTATTTACGATCTCTTTTTCCATTATTACATAGTCTTCAAAAACCCAACTTCTTCAGCTGTAAGGTGTCTCCAAGTTCCTCTTTGCAGTCCTCTTTTGTCCAAAGTTGCAAAACGAACTCTATCTAGTTTTTTTACTTTATAGTCAAAATGTTCGAATATTCTTCTTACAATTCTATTTCTACCCGAGTGAATGGTTAACACAACACTCGTTTTGCTAGAACCATTGTCAGCATATTCTACTTCATCCACTTTTGCGTATCCATCTTCCAATTCAAAACCCTCTAGCATCATTGCCATATGTCCTTTTTGGATAGTTTGATCTACTTCTACTTGGTAGGTTTTAGCAATCTCGTTTCTTGGGTGAGTTAGCTTATCTGCTAACAATCCGTCATTTGTGAATAACAGTAAACCAAGTGTGTTTCTATCTAATCTTCCTACTGGGTAAATTCTTTCAATACAAGCATTGCTCACCAATTCCATTACCGTTTTACGATTTTGTGGATCTTTGGAAGTCGTTATGAAATCTTTTGGTTTGTTTAAAAGAACGTATTGGTAACTTTCTACTTTTATTTTTTCTCCTCCATAATGAACCACATCTACCTGCGGATCAATTCTGATTCCTAACTGAGTTACAATTTTTTTGTTTACCTCAATCACACCAGTTTCTATTAATGTGTCTGCTTCTCTTCTTGAGCAAATTCCAGCTTGCGCCAAAAATCTATTTAATCTTATTTTTCCGTCCAAAGAACGTTTTGGAGCCTTGTTTTCTCCTCTGTTGGTTTTACTTGTGTAGGGTTTGCTTCCGTGTTTTTTGTCGCCAGATTTCCCTGCACCAGGTTTTCCTGAACCTTTGTAGTAACTTCCGCTCGTTTTAAATCCGCTCTTCTTCGATCTGTCCTCGTCCACATTTCTGTTTCTTCCTCTAGGATTGTTTGTTGTTCTCTTCTTCTTCATAG
>JBDMYC010000192.1:0-8476 GCA_039770535.1 Flavobacteriales bacterium | reverse complement strand
GTTGCCATTTTTTCAAATCCCTTTGGATTTTGTCCAAAAACAGAAAAGGAAAGGGATAGAGGTAAAAATAAATAACCTAATTTTAAAAAAAATGATTTCATTGTGAGTCTAAATTAATTGTTAATGTCTTGTTGGTCGGTTAAAGTTATCTTAAATTTGAATTCAAATATAAACTAATTACAATTATGAACATATTTAAACTAGTATTGCTAAGTGTATTTTTGATTTCAAGTTCAGCTAACTTTGCATTTAATGACGAAGAAGAGACTGCGGCATTACACGTGTATGACGTGAATTTTTCCGTTTTTGCCAAAAATGGAGATCAATTGCTAGCAGGTGCAATTGTGAAAGTTTATATCTACAACAAGGAAGTGGCCTCAGGAGTGACTAACAAATTAGGAAAAACTGACTTACTTGTGAAATCATACAGCCACCAGAAAGTAACTCTCATAGTTACTTATAAGGGAGAAACAAAATCCATTAAAAACATTGAGTTAGAATTTGGGAAATTCTACTACGCAGATTTTGCCACTTCAGACCCAATGAATGCTGATGAAGCAGCAAGAAAAATAATAGCAGCAGAAGAGGTGAAAAAGGAAGAGGCTGCGAGTATAAAAAGAACTGAAGCTGATGAAGCTGCAGCAAAGCGAGTAGCTGAGGCAACTGATGAAGCTAGAAGAAAGCAAGAAGTTCAAGACAAATTGGAGCAAGAGCAAAGGGAGGCAGAAGAAAAAGCTGAACAGACAAAGCAAAAGGCTAAACAAGCAAAAAAAGAAGCAAAAGAAGTTGCAAAAAAAGCGAAGGAAGAAAAAGCAAAAGCTAAAGAGCTAAAAGAGAAAGCGGAAGATGGTGCTAAGGAGTCAAAGAAAGCATCTAAAGCAGCCAAAAAAGCGGCTAAGGCTGAGAAAAAATATGAAAAGAAATTAGGGAAAATAAAAAAAGCGCAAAAGAAGATTGACAGAGCAAACCTAAAACTAGATAGTTCTCAAGAAAAACTAGATCAAAAAAGAGAAAAGGTGAACGAGGATGCTGAGTACCTAAAAATCAAAGACAGGCAATTGAGAATTGATTCTGCAAGGAATAAGCTAAAATCAAAACAATTGAAGTTAGATACAAAATTGAAAAAACTAAATAAAAAGTATAACAAGTAGAATCGTGTTTTAATCTATTTATTTAACCAGAAAAAATAAAAAATCTTCCCGATATTTCGAGAAGATTTTTTTTGTAATATTACATTCGAATTTGAAGAAAAGAACATGAAGAAGAACTCAACTACTTATTTAATTATCGCAGTGCTGTTGCTAGCGGTAACTGCTTATTTTGTGATGAAACAAGATGAAGCACAGGGAGGAACCAAGGCAATGAGTGATTTTGCTATTGAAAACACAGAAAATATTGATAAAATAGTTATAACTGAAAGTAACAGAAATAAAGCAGAACTTGAGCTGAAAAACGGAGTGTGGATGCTGAATGATAAATTCAGAGCTAGACCAGAGAACGTAAAACTTCTACTCAAAACTTTCAGAAATGTGAAAGTACAGACTTCAGTATCAGCAGACATGAAAAAATCGATTGTGGTGAACATGGCCTCTAGATTCAAAAAAGTCGATATTTATGAAAATGGAGGTTTATTGAAAACTTACTATGTGGGCTCAGCTACAAGAGATCATTATGGAACTTATATGCTACTTGAGAAAGGGGGGGTAAAATCATCAGAACCGTACGTTATGCACATTCCAGGATTCAATGGATACCTAGAAAGCAGATTTTACACCAATGAAAACGATTGGAAATACTCAGGAGTTTTTGATTACGATCCGCTAGAAATTAGCTCTATTAAAGTGACTCATAATCAAGATTTGGCAAGTTCTTACCTGATTACTCAAAAAGATAAAAAAGTAATCTTAAGCTCTATAGATGGAAAGCCTTTGGAGAACGTGGACAATGCATTGGTTGAAAACTATACTTTGATTTATGAAAAAATATTTTTCAACAGAATTGCTGATTTCTCTCCAGAGCAGGTTGATTCTGTAAAAGCAATTGAACCTCTGTACACGGTTTCGGTTACTGATATGGAAGGTGTGACAAAAACAGTGAATTTCTTACGAAAGAAAAGAGATGTAGAGGCTTTTAATGAAATTACTGGAGAACCAATTATTTATGACGAAAATTATTTATTGGGCTATTATCCGGAGTCGAAAGATATTTTTGTTTTTCAGTTCTTTAATCTAGGTAATATCTTCTCGAAACAGTCCTATTTTATTACTAAATAAATTACTATGGCTGATGACATGAGTGGGTTTTCAAAACGAGATAAATTAGATCCAGATGAGTTTTATTATTCACCAGAAGGTTATCTTATTTTCACAGAGAAATACCTAGAAAAAAGAGGATACTGCTGCAAAAATGGATGCAAACATTGTCCTTACGGATTTGACAAAAAATCTGGTAGAATCATCAAAAAGTAACTATCGAATCTTTTTTCTCAAGTTAATTTTCTGCCCTGCTTTTGGCACAGAACCTTCATCCAATCTATTTCTTTTGTAGATTTTTTTTAGTTTTACTCCGTATAGCTGTGAAATGTCACGCATAGTTTCTCCGCCTCTTACGATATGAAAATCTTCTTTTGATCTGCATCTTTTTGGCTTAATGAAAATGCGTTCTCCTTCCTTTAAATCGTGAGATTTGGGTAGATCATTGTATTTGGTAACTTGCCATTTTCTTATTCCAAGCTCTTTCTCTAGCTTTTTATAACTATCTCCTTTTTTGATGGTGATAAAAGGAACAAGATTAGCAGTTTTTTTAATCTCATGATTTATCGAATAGGATATAGTTTCTGCAATTTCAGAACTAGGATAAGAGGGCTTCTCTCTTTCTACCTTAGCAATCACAACAGGAGTTTCTTCTTGTGGCACATCATATTGTTGCAATTGGTAACGTTCTATCAAGCTAATAAGAAGTTTGGGATACTTTGGGTTGGTTGCATACCCAGCTTTTTTCAATCCTTTTGCCCAGCCTTCGTAATCCGTTAATTTCAATTTGAATAGAGGCTCGTACCTTTTTTTCTTCAAAAAATTGGAATGATCTTGAAAAGACTGCATTGCTCGCTCATATTTTCTAAAGCATTCATCTTCTTCGTCATCATCCTGATAATAGGTTTCTCCAGTCCAGCTCGAGTGACACTTTATTCCAAAATGGTTATTGGCAAGTTTTGCCAAATTACTGTTTCCGCTTCCGCTCTCTAGAATTCCTTGGGCCAAAGTGATGCTCGCAGGAATTTGGTGGGTTTGCATTTGTGAAATAGCTACTTCTTTCCATTTAGTAATGTATTCTTGCGGAGTTTGCTTTTGGGAAAACCCAGAAACTGATATTCCAAAAACAAGGCATACGAGTAGCACAGTGAACTTTTTATTAATCGTATATTTTTCTATTATTTCTTTCTTCAAAACCATTTATTCCTTGCAAACCTCCCGTGTGAATCATTAAAATCTTACTTCCAGGAGGAAAAAAATCAGTGTTAATCTTATCGTAAACCCCAAGGGCCATTTTTCCATTGTATATCAAATCCCACTTGAAATCGTGCGTGCGATAGAAATCTTGCACAAAATTAATTAAATCTTCTGACACTTTTGCATATCCACCGCAATGATAATCGGAAATGACGGAAAAACATTGCATCAATTCCTCGGCAGTTTCAGAATCATTTATCACCATATTCATGAAATTGAGGACTTCGTCTTTTAAAAAGTCACCACCTTTCAGAGCTGAAAATCCCAAAACCTTTGCTTTGTTTTGATTTGAAATAGTTATTCCTGCGATTGTTCCTCCTGTTCCCATGGGGCAGCAAATATAATCGTAATCGTGCTTGGGAGGCAATATTTCCATACAGCCGTTCACTGCATAATAATTTGATCCTCCCTCAGGAATGAGATAAAATGCTCCGTAGGTATTTCGTAAATAGTCTTTGAAATCAGGTGTGTTTTTTAGTTTGTAAGTAGTGCGGTCAATATAGTGAATCTCCATTCCCAGCTCTTTGCAGGTCCTCAAGGTGTAATTAAGAGGCAAAGTCTCTTCTCCACGGATAATTCCAATAGTTTTGAAATCAAATTCGAAGCCAGCCTGCGCCAAAGCTAAAATGTGATTGGAATAAGCACCTCCAAAAGTTAGTAAAGTTGTATTTCCTTTCTTCTTTGCATTGGATAAATTGTAATGCAATTTCCTCAATTTATTTCCCTGTATGAAAGGATGATTGAGATCTTCACGAAGAACTTCCACTTGTATTTTTTTTGTAACAAAAAGGGGGTCGTTAAGTCTCTGTATTTTGGATAAATTCATGATTATTAGTGAAGGAGATATTTCTGATTTGAGTTGACTTTTGTTATACTTTTGAACAACATTGGGTTAACAATAATAGAGTTTTGCACCTGATTTTAGTTTGAGAGAACTAAAATAATGATTACATTTAAGTATTATTAACAATAAATAAAAAATTATGAAAAAGAAAATTTTATTCGTTACAGCACTATTTGCTGGAAGTTTAGCATTCGCTCAAGGATCTACTACTTCTGTGAAGAACAGTAGAGGACAAGAGTATTTGCCACAAGCAGGAGATTGGGCTATTCAGTTTGATGCTGCACCTTTATTGAACTATGTTGGAAACGCATTTTCGAATGCAGGAACTTCTGCACCAGGAGCTGCTTCTCCTTTTGGAGCTCAAAATACTTTTGTAGGGAAATATTTCATTTCAGCTACGCAAGCATACAGAGTTAAATTAGGAATTACTCTTTCTGATTATGATTCAGATACAGTTGGAAACGTAACTAACAGAAATACTACTAACGTAATATTAGGTTTCGGTAAAGAATGGAGAAGAGGGCATAACAGACTTCAAGGTTTTTATGGAGCTGAAGCTTTGGTTCAAATTGGATCACCAAATGTGATTACTTCAAGAACTTTTGCTGATTCTTTAGATGCAGGAACTGGATTCAGATCTCTAGGAGTAACAGAATCAAGTAGTTTCGGAGTTGGAGTAAGAGGATTTATTGGAGTTGAATATTTCATCATGCCAAAGATTTCTATCGGAGGAGAATTTGGATGGGGATTTGGTTACCAATCAAGTTCATTTACTGTTGAAACAGAAGTTTTCGGAGCAACTGAAAATGTTACATCTGAAATCAAAAGATCAGGATTCGCTATTGATAATGACAATGGAGGATCTATTTTTGGAGGAAGTGCTCAGCTTAATGTTGCATTCCACTTCTAAGAATTAACTTTCTTAAACTAAAAAATCTTCTCGAAATTTCGAGAAGATTTTTTTTTGCTCTTTACTTTCGTAAATCAGCTGTTTAAATTTTAAAATCTAAATTATTCTTTTTTATTTGGTTGATTTGTTCTACCGTTAATTCAAAAGAGGACTCTTCATACTTATTTTCTCTCTTCAAATAGGATTTTTTTGTCTCTATACTTCTTAAGAATCTCCTAGCCTTGTGTTTGTCGTCAATTATCAATCCTGGAACTTTGGCATTATTTCCATCTTTGTCTTTTGCAATCATAGTAAAATAAGAGGAGTTGCAATGGGTGCAAGTCCCAGTTTGTATGTTTTCTGATTCTACTCTCACACCTACGACCATTGAGGTATTTCCTGTAAAATTCACAGAAGCTTTAAGTGTAACCAATTCTCCAACTTCTATTGGATTAAGAAAATCTACTTTATTTACAGAAGCTGTAACACAATAATTTTCCGAATGCTTACTAGCACAAGCAAAGGCAATTTGATCCATCAAGCTCAAAATATATCCTCCGTGAATTTTCCCACTAAAATTCGAATGGGAGGGAAGCATCAGCTCTGTTAATGTAATTTGAGAATCTTCTATTTTTTTGAACATAGTTAGTTGTTTCTTGATTGAGTACAAAGGTAAACTAATATCTCTGTCAGAATAATTAGTTATTCTTTTAGGAGTCTATCCAGAAGGTTTCTTACTTTATCGGAGTTCCAATTGGCTGCTCCTTTTTTTTGCATCACAATATTCCCTTTTTTATCTAAGATAAAAGTAGTTGGTAAACTGCTTGAAACTAATTCTGGAGGAGTAGCCGAAGATTCAAATTGAACTGGGAAGGTGTAGTTTTCTTTTTTCATAAAGGAAGTTACTTTTTCAGCTTTATCATTGGCTACAAATAAAAAAACGACTTCGTTTTTATAAGAATCATACAATTCTTGAAAACTCGGCATTTCTGCCACACAAGGCGGACACCAAGTTGCCCAGAAGTTGATTAGTATTACTTTATCTTTGTACTTATTAAAGTCAATGTCGTTTCCTTTTGCATCAGTCAGATTCCAATTGTAATTAGATAACTTAATTTGTTCTTCTTTGGTGATTTCTGAGGGTGCAAAATTGATGTAGCGGTTGACTAATACTTTTAATTGAAACCCAATAGGAGTAAAGAATATAATAGCCAGAAGTGCTAGGAAGATTATGTTTCCTTTGTGTTTTTTTAGGAATTTCATTTGCTACTTTGTTTCATTTTTGAAATTAAAATTAGCATTGGAATTAACAAAAAACTAATGATAACAATCCAAATATTTATATCCTCGAAAGTTTTAATTTTAAACCAATTTAAAATTGAATTTAATGTGATAAATATTGCAATATTCCACCAAAGAAGGTCAATCCATTTTTGAAACTTCCAATGAATCGAAGATTTTAGCCAATTCTTGTATATATCATTATTCGGATATTCTTTATGAAGTTCTGAGAATATAATTTTGGCTTCCTTTAGATTTCTTGTGTAATAAAGTGATTGAGCCTTAAGAAATCTAGAACTTTTTAAATAGCCTTCGGTAACCATTAATGGGTTGTCAAAATCAGATTTTGACATGAGTTCAATATTTTTGGTCAAAAGCGAAAGAGCTCTTTTATATTCTTCATTAAGCCCTAAAGTAGTAGCATATTCTATCCTTATTCTTTGATAAAAATAATTGTCCTCAGATTCGATTTGCTCCTTGTGTTCTTCATAAGTTCGAATAAACTCCTCCGCAGAGTTCATTCTAGAGCGACTATCGATCTTGTAAAATATGGAATAGATTTCTTCTGATTGCATATGTAATATTAACTAAAAAATTTATTTTTCTCCGCATCAGTTATATTGAATCTGCCTTTCGGCAGTCAGGTTCATTTCAGTATCTCTATTCATTGACTTATTCCCAAAGTTAGAAACGTGAAATATTCTTTGCCAGATCCTGAATCGAGTTCAGGATGACACGTGTTAGGTTTTGAATAGAATTACATAATTTAACTTTGGCTTTTTCTTTTCATTGTCATGCTGAACTTGTTTCAGTATCTCTATTCATTGAAATATTACCAAAGTTAGTATCGTGAATTATTCTCAGCTAGATCCTGAATCGAGTTCAGGATGACCCGTGTTAGGATTTGAAAAATAATGCACAAAAAAATCCCTTTTGATTTCTCAAAAGGGATTTAACTATTTACTTTCTAATCTGTTCTCGATATAAATTTTAATTTCCTATTCAGTCAATTAAAATCCACTCGAACTGACAGTTTTCTTTATCAGTCAAAGACTTCAAGCTTCTAACTATGCAGAAGCATTCTCTTTCTTAATCAAGTTAAGAGCAGAACCTTCGTTATACCAATCAATTTGTGGTTGGTTGTAAGTGTGGTTTAGCATGATTGTGTCTTTGCTACCGTCTGCGTGAGTCAACTCAAGAGTCAATTGCTTTTCTGGTGCAAATTCATTCAAGTCTACAAAGTTGAACGTGTCATCCTCCTGAATCAAGTCATAATCTGCTTCGTTAGCAAAAGTCAAACCTAACATTCCTTGTTTTTTCAAGTTAGTTTCGTGGATTCTTGCAAAAGATTTCACGATTACCGCTACAACTCCCAAGTGTCTTGGTTCCATTGCTGCATGCTCTCTTGACGAACCTTCTCCGTAATTGTGATCTCCTACAACTACCGAAGGAATTCCTGCAGCTTTGTAAGCTCTTGCAGTTGCTGGAACTGGTCCAAATTCTCCTGTCAATTGGTTTTTTACTTTGTCTGTTGCTTTTCCAAATGCATTCACAGCTCCAATCAAACAGTTGTTCGAGATGTTATCCAAATGTCCTCTGTATCGCAACCATGGTCCAGCCATAGAAATATGGTCTGTAGTACATTTACCGAAAGCTTTAATCAATAACTTAGCGTTATCAATTTTGTTTCCAATTGGAGTAAAAGGAGTCAATAGTTGTAATCTTTCAGATTCTTCTGATACTACAACAGACACTGAACTTCCGTCTTCTACTGGAGCCTCAAATCCTGCATCTTCTACATCAAATCCTTTTGGTGGAAGTTCAAAACCTGTTGGCTCGTCAAATTTCACCTGCTCTCCTTTGTTATTTGTCAAAGTATCAGTTATTGGATTAAAATCCAATCTTCCTGCAATGGCAACAGCTGCAACCATTTCTGGTGAAGCTACAAACGCG
>JBDMYC010000191.1:0-8010 GCA_039770535.1 Flavobacteriales bacterium | reverse complement strand
TAATTGATTTAGGTAATATTATCCAAGGAGAAACTCCGCAAGACACTCTTTTTGCATTGTCTGAAATGACTGCGGAATTAGTTAAAAAAGAGATTATTCCGATAGTCATAGGTGGAAGTCAGGAATTAACTCTGGGAATATACAAGGCTTTCGAAAAACTGGAGCAAGTAGTTAATTTGACCACAATAGATCGTAAGATTGATTTTGAGTACACAAATAGCACTTCTGCAGATACCTATCTTAAAGATATTATCCTTTCTCAACCCAACTACTTGTTTAACTATTCCAATCTTGGTAGCCAGTCTTATTACTTGAATCCTGAGCATTTAAAAATGGTAGACAAGCTTCATTTTGACAATACCAGATTGGGTGCATTGCAGCAAGAAATTAGTTTAGCAGAGCCAGTTTTGAGAAATACCAACATTCTCAGTTTTGACCTCAATAGTATTAGACAAAGTGAAGTGCCAGGAACCAGTTTTGCTTCGCCTAATGGTTTTTTTGGAAACGAAGCCTGTCAACTTTCTCGCTATGCTGGCATGAGCGATAAAATGAATGCCATAGGGTTTTTTGAGATGACACCAGAATTTGATATCATGGGACAGACAGCTCACTTGGTGGCGCAAATGATTTGGTTTTTCATAGAGGGATTCCAATTAAGAAAAAATGAAACTCCACTTTCTAATAATAAAAATTACACCCAATACAAAGTGGTTCTTTCAGCTTCAGAAGAGGAGTTGATATTCATTAAGAGCGCCAAATCCGACAGATGGTGGATGAAAATTCCATACCCGCCAAGCAAAAAGTTAAAATTTCAGAGACATCACTTAGTTCCTTGCTCATACGGGGATTATCAGGTGGCGCTCAAAGATGAAATGCCAAATTTATGGGTGAAGACTTACAGCAAAATTAACATCAATCCGTAACCTTTTCTTTTTTAGTAGTTATATAATTAATATTACTTTAAATTTTTAACACAATTCTTTGTGTAAAAATTCTTAGAATAAATTATTTTGCCTATTTTAGCAAATCATACTAAAAATGAAACCCTATGAAAAAAATTGTATTAATTGCCTTTGCACTTTGTTTCGCACTATCGTCCAAAGCACAGCAGGACCCTCAATGGGCTCAGTTTATGTTCGATAAATTATCTTTTAATCCTGCCTATGCTGGAAATAATGATTCTTGGTGTTTGACAGCAATGACAAGACAGCAGTGGACGGGTTTCAACCAAGGTGAGCCAACTACAACTTTAATCAATTTTACTACGCCACTTTTCAGCAAATTGAAAGGAGGGTTTGGTTTTACGTATTATAACGATCAATTAGGGTACGAAAACAACAGTGTTTTCAGATTGTCCTATGCTTTGCATCTAAAAGAATTGGGAGTTACACTAGGCGGAGGAGATTTATCTATTGGTTTAGCTGCAAGTTACAATACCAAAGTAATTGATGCAGACTGGGTAACTCCAGACGGTATTGCTCCAGGAGTTGGAGGAGATGAATCTATTGCAGTGACAGGCTCACAAGATGCGGGGATGAGTTTTAATGCAGGTTTGTACTACCAGCATCCAAGTAGTTTTTATGCGGGGATTTCTACAACTAACTTGTCTCAAACTGAGTTGGAAGATGTAAGGACTTCAGGAGTTCGACATATCTACGCAATGGCAGGTTATGATTATGACCTAGGAAATACAATGAATACCAGCTTTGATTTATTTTTGAGAGCAAATGGTTTATTGAAGTCAGATGCAGTTCAAACACAATACGATCTTAATTTAAACGTTTTAGCATTCAATACTTTTTGGGTTGGAGCAACCTACAGAGTAAATGAAGCGATCGCGCCAATGGCAGGAGTCGAATGGAATGGATTTAGAGTGGGATATTCTTATGGGTTATCAACATCTTTTTTGGGGAGCTTTTTTACTAACGGAAATCATGAGTTGATGCTTAATTATTGTTTTAAAGTAACGCCACCTGTAAGGTACCAAAGAGAAGTTCATCCATATTTATTATAATAAATTGAAACAAAATTAAATTTTTAGCGTAATAAGGATAGAATTATGAGTTATTAACAATATATTTGTTGATAATTCAGAGTAAAAAGAAGAGAGATATGAAAAGAATAACACTGATGATTGGACTAGCAGCTTTAGTATTGTCGAGCTGTGAAAATGGAAACGGAGAGTTGATTGGAGTTCAGAATAGAGCTGAGTGGTATGGGTATGACCCATTGGATATGCAATATATTCCAGCTGGTAGTTACACTATGGGGCAAAGTGACCAAGATGTACCTTTTACTCACCAAAACAAAACTAGAGTGGTAACTATGTCTGCGTTCTACATGGATCATACAGAAATTACAAATAATGAATACCGTCAATTTGTTTATTGGGTTAGAGATTCTATCTCAATGAGGATTTTAGGTGAAAATGATTTTGCAGAAGATTTCATGATTGAAACTTTGGATGATGAGTTTGAGCCAAAAGATGAAGAGGATTGGAACTTAAACTGGGATGCAGTTGGAGATATTGATTGGCAAGACGAAGAAATGGGGCCAATCTTGATTTCAGAAATGGTATTACCAGAAAATCAAAGATTTTACGGAAAAAGAGAAATTGATGTAAGAAAGCTTACTTTCGATTACTACTGGATAGATTTCAAAGCTGCTGCTCAAAAAGGAAGGCCAGTTGTGAAAACAATGTCTAACCTTGAGTATGAAGATAGAGAAGAACACAGAATAAAAATGAAAGACGAAGGTTTTGATTTTCCTGTTGATCAGTATGACGAAGAGATCCAGCAAGGGAGAGATTTAGATTTAGGTTGGAGAAACAGCAAAGGGCAGAACAACTCTATCCGTTCTCACTCTGATAGATCAAGATTTATTATCCACGAACAAATCAATGTTTATCCTGACACTTTGGTATGGGTAAATGATTTCTCTTATTCTTATAATGAGCCGTATGCAAGGCAGTATTTTTCTAGCCCAGCTTATGACGAGTACCCAGTTGTTGGAGTAACTTGGTCTCAAGCCAAAGCCTTTAATGTTTGGAGAACAAATCTTTTGAACGGGTTTAGAGCAAACGTAGGAGAAGTTATTATTGACGATTTTAGATTGCCATCTGAAGCTGAATGGGAGTATGCAGCAAGAGGAGGTTTAAATGAAAGTCCATATCCATGGGGAGGTCCTTACATTAGAAACTCTAAAGGTTGTTTCCTTGGAAACTTCAAGCCAATGAGAGGAAGATATATGGAAGATGGTGGAACTTACACAGTGAAAGCAACTTCTTATCATCCAAATGATTACGGATTATACTGCATGGCAGGAAACGTAGCAGAGTGGACAAACACTGCTTATGATGAATCTATGTATGAATTTTCTCATGATTTAAATCCAGAATATACTTATGATGCATTGGACCACGATCCAATTTCTATGAAAAGAAAAGTTATAAGAGGAGGTTCTTGGAAAGACATTGGTTATTACCTGCAAACAGGTTCAAGAACTTATGAATACCAAGATACTGCCAAAAGTTATATTGGATTCAGATGTGTTTCTAGTTACTTAGGAAGAGGAGGAAACGAAAGAAACGGAGATCTGTAAGAATAAATCACACACCTTAAAAAAAGAATTTACCCCATTGAGCGAAACGTAAACGCTCATGATACAACATATATTAACAAAAAAAACTAAAAAAGAAAAAGTCTATGAAGCCAGGAACTAAAGCATGGAAAAATTTTATGTCAAAACTGTACGGAATTGGTGCAGCAATTGTAATTGTAGGAGCATTATTTAAGATTCAACACTGGCCAGGTGCGAGTGAAATGTTAACAATCGGTTTGGGTACGGAAGCAGTAATATTTTTATTCTCAGCTTTTGAACCAATACACGAAGATTACGACTGGACTTTAGTTTACCCAGAATTAGCTTTAGGTCATGATTCTGATGATGACGAAATTACTTCATTGACAACTTCAAGAGGAAATAGTGGATTGGGAGTTTCTCAGCAATTGGATGGAATGTTAGAAGAAGCCAAAATTGACGGAGCATTAATCGAAAGTTTAGGAGACGGAATGAGAAATCTTTCTGAAACTGCAAACAAGATTAGTACTATGTCTGATGCAACTTCAGTATCTGCGGATTACACAAACAGTTTGAAAAATGCAGCTGCGAAAGTAGATGGATTAGCTGACTCTTACACGAAAGCAAGTGAATCTCTAATGGGATTGACAGATGCAACAGGAGCAGGACAATCTTTTGGAGAAGAAATGCAAAAAGTTGCAGGAAATCTTACCGCATTGAACAAAGTATACGAAATGCAATTAGAAGGAGCTACGGAATCTCTTGAGAACTCTAAGAAAATTCAAGGAGGAATTGGGGAAATGATGTCTACTCTTAATGACTCTGTAGAAGATACTAAAAACTACAAAGCAAATATTTCTGAGTTAAGCAAGAACTTATCTGCATTGAACAAAGTGTATGGAAATATGCTGAATGCCATGAATATTAATCCAAACGGATAATATTCAATTTTAATAAATTATTAACCTTTTAAAAATAAATTAAAATGGCAGGTGGAAAAGAAACCCCAAGGCAGAAAATGATTGGAATGATGTATTTGGTACTAACAGCAATGTTGGCACTGAACGTTTCCAAAAGTATTCTAGATGCCTTTATCACTATTGATGAGCAATCATTGGCACAAAATTCGACTTTGGTGAAGTCGATTAATGGAATTGGTAACACAATTTCATTTAGAAAACAAGATCCTCAGTCTAAGAAAACAGCCGAAGAAATTGACGTGGTTTTTCAAAAGTTGAAAGTGATTTCTAATAAAGTAGATGATCATTTTAACACAGAGATGAATAGACTAATGGGAGAGACAGAAGAAGAAAAAAATTGGTTCAAAAAAGATCCAAAAACTCAGCTCATTTCATACAAGCCTTTACAAGAAATTGGAAAGAAAGATGATTATGATACTCCTTCTAGGTTATTTGGAGACGTGCAGGGTCCAGGAAAAACTGATGGAATGCTATTGAGGCAAAAGTTAATCGACTACAGAGATGACCTAATCCTTGCAGCAGCCGATTCTGTTAAAGATGATAAGAACATAGTTCATGTTTTTGGTAAGGATAAGCTTAAAAGCTTTAAAATTTTCAAAGACTTTTTGGAGGCAGATAAGCATCCCAATACGATTGACTTGTTAGATATATATAGCAGCTTAACTAAACCAGAAAAGCTAGTTCAAGGTACTGACAAAGAGGAAAAAGCCTGGAATGTTGCAATGTTCTATCACCAACCAATGGTTGGAGTAGTTAGTACAATGACCTCTATGAGAAATGACATTAGATTAGCACAAGAAAAAGCTTCTAAAATGTTATTGTCTAGGATTGACAAGCCAATGATGAACATCAATAAAGTAGAGGCACAAGTTTTAGCATCTACACAATACATGAACGTAGGTGAAAAACTTGATGTTAGTATCGGAATTGTAGCCTATGATTCTACTAAGAAATACCCAGCAAAATATAGAATGGGTAGCTCTGGTAGTTATGTAATTGCAGATTCGGGATCATTTAGTTTAAGTGCTGGTTCTCCGGGAAAAAGGCAATTGGAAGGATTTTTAGATGTAGAATTAAATGGAGAAGTGAAACCTTTGCCGTTCTCATTTGAATACACAGTTGGAAAGCCATCTGCATCAGTTGCAGCTCCAGAGTTGAACGTAATGTATAGAGGGTATGATAACAAGATTCAGGCAGTCGCATCTGGTTACCCGCCAAGTGATGTTACAACTTCTTGTAGTGGTTGTACTAGTTTCCAGAAAAATGGAGACGTATATGTTGCTCGAGTGGGAGGTGGAAACGAGGCTACAGTCTCAGTAAAAGCAGCAGGTAAAACTATTGGTCAACAAAAGTTTAGAATTATGCCAATGCCAAAACCACAGCCTTATTTTGGGGGACAAACTTATGGTAAGAAGACCATAAAAAGTGGTATATTGAAACAAACACCACCATTGACAGCCAAACTAGCAGATTCACCATTAAATGTGAAGTTTTCAGTTAAGTCATTTACATTGGACGTAATTGTTAATGGAAAGATTATTACTGAAAAAGCAAGAGGAGGAGTGTTATCACCAAAAATGAAAAACATGGTGAAGAACGCAAAGAAAGGACAGAAAGTTTACATCAGTGATGTAATGGTAGCAGGACCTGATGGAAAAGCAAAGCCAATAGGGGGACTTACTTTTAAAGTAATATAACCAACTTTTTTGCGTTAATACCGTAAGATAGTATTGAGAATAATAAAAAAGACAGAAGATGAAGACGAAAATTTTAGGAATAGCTATAGCTTTAATGGCAATGTTGACTGCGAGCAGTGCTTTTGGTCAATTACCCAGCACAGGAGTTTCTCCTTCCAATGTATTGGATGGTTTATACGTTCAGCAACACATACCTACCAAAAAGGTAGTTAGTTATGCACCATTGCGTGAAGCTGATGTGATGTGGAGCAAGAGAATCTGGAGAACAATAGATGTTCAACAAAAATTAAACTTCCCTTTGTTTTACCCAAAAGAACCACTGACAGATAGAATGGCTCTTTGGGATATTATCAAGTACGGTATCGAAACTGAAGGAAGTCTTACTCCTTATGAGATTAACGGAGATGGTAAATATGATTTTGATGGAGAATTTTTGTATCCATTGTTACCTCCTAACGGAAATACAAAAGACGAGACTTACACAGCAGCCATGAAAGAACTATTGTACTCTACTTCACAGGTAGCTCAATTAGACGAAAATGGCGAGCCAATGTATGATGACGAAGGAGACGATATCTACATGACTTCAGAGGATCCTGTAACTGCAAGTCAAATTGTTAAGTATTATGTGAAGGAAGATTGGTTTTTTGACAAGCAAAGGTCTGTAATGGATGTTAGGATAATTGGGATAAGTCCTGTTATCATTGAATTTGATGATGAAGGAGAAGCGAAAGGAGAAAAGCAATTGTTTTGGTTGTATTTCCCTGAATGCAGATATGTTTTCCAGAACTACTTTGTTTACAACAGAAAGAATGACGCACAAAGAATGTCCTTTGATGATTTATTCTGGAAGAGAATGTTCGCTAGTTTCATTCACAAAGAATCTAACGTATATGACAGAGAAGTTTCTTGGTATGAAAAGAATGGAGTGAAAGCTTTGTTGCAATCAGAAAAGATTAAAAACGAAATGTTATTGATTGAGCACGATTTGTGGCATTTGTAAAATAAGTTAAAACTAAATTAAAAGGCTGTTTCGAATACTCGGAACAGCCTTTTTTTTGTTAATTTAGTGACATGATTTTCAATAGAGAGATTTAATACAATAGCATGAAAAAGATTTTAGTAACAGGAGGAGCAGGATTTATTGGTTCGCACGTGGTGAGGCTCATGGTGAATAAATACCCAGATTATCACATTGTGAATTTGGATAAATTGACCTATGCAGGAAATCTAGAAAATATTGTAGATATTGAAAGCAAAGAAAATTATAGCTTTATCAAAGGAGATATTGTAGATGAATCTTTTATCAATGGATTATTTGCAGAGCATGATTTTGTTGGAGTAATTCATCTTGCTGCTGAATCTCATGTGGATAGATCAATCTCAAACCCAACAGAGTTTATCAAAACCAACATCATGGGTACAATCAATTTATTGAATGCGGCTAGGGCTAGCTGGGGAGAAAACATGAAGGATAAAATTTTCTATCACATTTCTACAGACGAAGTATATGGTTCACTGGGAGATGAAGGCTATTTTGTAGAAGATACTCCCTATGATCCACGAAGTCCTTATTCTTCCTCAAAGGCAAGTTCTGATCACTTGGTGAGAGCTTATTTTCACACTTACGGTATGCCTGTTAAAATATCTAATTGTTCTAATAATTATGGTTCGCATCAGTTTCCTGAAAAATTAATTCCTTTGATGATTCATAATATCAAGGAAAATAAACCTTTGCCTGTTTATGGAGAAGG
>JBDMYC010000190.1:0-5810 GCA_039770535.1 Flavobacteriales bacterium | reverse complement strand
GGCATGCTGGAGCAATTGTTGGAGGTGATGACGATACTGCACAAGCAAAAATGAAGATTATGGCTGAGTGTGGAATTAGTGTTGCTAGTTCTCCTGCAGAAATAGGAAAGAAAGTTGCTGAAGCATTAGCAAAATAAAAACTCTGTTTTAATAGATATAAAAAAAGGGCTTGAATTTGATTCAAGCCCTTTTTTGTTGGTTAAAATTTTTACATAATAAATTTCATATTTTACGAAATAGTCTATTCCTTTATCACTCCTGCGAAGGTAGTAATCTTATTCATCAGGTTGATTCACGGCAATAGATTCCTGCCTTCGCAGGAATGATAATGTTTTAAAATTGAATTCTACAAAACTACCCATTAATCCTATCCGCAATCTCCTCCATCTCTTCTTTTGACAAAGAAAGCTTTGACTGAGTAAAATTAACATCATTTGCTGAGTTCATTGGCACTAAATGAATATGTGCATGCGGAACTTCCAATCCAATCACAGAAACGCCAATTCGCTCACACGGCATTGCTTTTTCAACTTTCAAAGCTACTTGTTTTGCAAAAATCATCATTTCTGCCAACAATGAATCGTCTACGTCAAAAATGTAGTCAATCTCTTTTTTGGGAATAACTAAAGTATGGCCCTTAACCAGAGGAAAAGCATCCAAAAATGCCAAAAAATCGTCATTCTCTGCGATTTTATGACAAGGTATTTCTCCGTTTATTATTTTGGTAAAGATACTTGCCATTTATCTTGAGATTTCCATTATTTCAAATTGAATAACTCCACCCGGAGTATGCACATCTGCAATGTCACCTACTTGGTGGCCCAGCAATCCTTTTCCTAAAGGTGAATCCACAGAAATCTTTTTAGATTTTAAATCAGCTTCATTTTCTGCCACTAGTGTATAAATCATTTCTTTTCCGTTTTTGACGTTTTTGATCTTCACTTTTGATAAAATCAAGGCTTTAGATGTATCCATTCCTGTATCATCCAAAACTCTAGCGGTAGAAATAATATTCTTCAACTTAGATATCTTCATTTCCAACAATCCTTGCGCTTCCTTTGCTGCATCATATTCAGCATTCTCCGATAAATCTCCTTTATCTCGAGCTTCCGCAATTTGCTGAGATATTCTTGGTCTTTCGTGAGTTTCTAACTCAAAAAGTTCATCTTTCAATGATTTTAATCCTTCTGCTGTGTAATAAGTAACATCTGCCATAATTTTCTTTCTTAGGGTATAACGAAAAAAGAGAACCTTACGATTCTCTTTTCACTTGTATAAACAAATATACTAATAATTTATAAAATAGCTCTTACGAGAGCAAATGCATCTTAGTCTTCGCTATCTCCTGCTAAATTTAGTCTAACTCCTATCCCGTGAATAGCTCCTAGGAAAGGAGCAGTTCTGAATGAATAGTCAATTCCGATAGTTGATTCATTTTTCCCAAATGGCATGTCAATTGAAACACCAGCACTTGGCCCTGACAGTGCAGATAAAGTTTCTGCTTCTGAAAATATTCCTCTTTCATAGGCCAAACCAGCTCTTAGCAAAACAATTACTTTCTTTGCTCTTAGAGAATACTCAGCCCCTACTCTGAACTGATCTCTCTGAAAAGAATTGGAAGTAAAGGTTGCTGCCGCTACCAATGAATTATTTTCATTGATTAGAAAATCGTAAGCAGCAGAAATATTAATCAAAGATGGAAGCTCAAAATTTGCTGTTCTTTGTTCAGTTGTTGTTGAAATCTCAGTAAATGGATTGATAGTTTCGATAGCAAAACCATCTCCTGAATAAGACATTGGCGGTCCCACATTTTTTAATGCTAATCCAATTTTAATTTGATCTCTTTCTCCTGTTACATACCTTACACCAGCATCAAAAGCAACTCCATTTGCTCTAGCATTTGCAATTCCTTCGCTCAAGATTTTGATATTAATTCCCCCAGAAATAGTAGCAGAAAACTCTCTCGCGTAAGCAATATTCAAAAGAAAACTTGAAGGAGAGAAAGTTCCTAGACCACCTTCTGGCAATTCAGTAGTTGTAATTGGAATATCTCCGTAGTTCACTGTCATCATGCTTACCCCCAAGACGCTCGATTCACCTATTCTCTGTGCCAATCCAAACGAATTGATGTTGATCCCTGTAGACTGCATCCAAGTAGTATTCGTAAATTCTATCTCAGTTTTGTCTGCCAAAGCCAATCCCGCTACATTCAGTTGCAAAGCTCCCAGTCCTTTAATGTGAGCACCTCCTGCTCCTGCCCATGCCGAAGATCTTGCCCACGGATTGATTAGTAGCTGAGTAGAACCTGCTGACCCAATCCTATCCTCGTTTCCTGCCATTGCAGAGATTGAGAAAAAGGTAGCTAATGATAATAGTGTTATTTTTAGTTTCATACTATTCTAGTTTCTTAAATTATAAATTTGTTTCGTTAGGTATTAAAAGTTAGTCAAATCAGGAGGTCTTATTGCTCCAAACCACTTGATTACTTTTTCTCCTACACCAGGAACTTCAATATGTACAATGTACAATCCACCTGCTATCGGCACTCCGTTTATGTTCTTTAAGTCCCAATCCAGTGAGGTCATAGGATCATCTTTTGTTAATGTTCTGATTAACGAACCTCCTACATTGTAGATTCTCACATTACATTTCTCAGGAAGATTAGTGAACTTAATTCTTGAGTCCAATCTATTAGTCTCGTAATTAGAATAAGCATAATAAGGATTTGGAACCACATTAATTAGTTCTAGTCCATCTTGAGCTGTCTCTAGTACGTTCTTACCAGTAGCTACTGACTCTGTATCAAATCTGTAAAGAGGATCCCAGTCATTTCTACTGTCACCTTCATCATTTCCTGTATAAGAGCTTGGTCTTCGTACAATCTTCCCTTTGTTAGCATATCTTTCGTAATCAGTCTCTACTCTTACTTTCAAGATTGCATCTGTAGATAAGAATTCTTGTCCTCTTGCAGTCATTGGCATACCTACCCACATGCATGAACGCCATACTCTGAGCTTGTCGGCAGTACTTCCATTCATTCTGTTGTATATATTTTCTCCCTCGTCATAAACTGTGTTAGGATCTGGGTCTCCTGATATTACAGCCGGACTTCCAACTAAACCATTATTTCTGAATATATATAGGTAGTGCTTACCTCCTGCAATTATATTACCTAGTCCTGAGGTAAATGTAGAAGTCGGATTAAACATCATATCTCTACCGTTATCTAACGCTAACCAAGAGTCCTCTCCGTAGGCTACATTTAATCTTTCTCCTGTTTCTACATCAATTACATAACCTGGGAACCAACCCATTCCTGTTGTTCCTGTCAAGTCTCCTTCTGCTGCATTATAATCTGCATCACCAGCTTTTTTCCCCTGTTTATCAATAGAAGGAGAATCTCTCAATTCTAACTTTCTAACACCTCCTTCTGCAAGACTAGACCTATCTTGAGTCTCTACAACAGGACATCTTGTCCATAAGGATTTGTCTTGAGTATATACCACATCAACACTGTGTAGTAGAAGCATTCCATTGAATGTTCCGTGAGCTCCACTGAATCCAGTACCACCAAATGGGGAATGATCAATGATTTGCGTACTTAAAAGTCTAAATGGTGCGAATGAACCACCTGCAATTCCCTCAAACTGCTCTTCATCATCCAATCCTTGGTAATCATTATAAATGTTATTTGGATCGATAGGAGCACTAGATCTCACTACCTGCGTTCCACTTCTTATCCAATTGAATGACGAATTTCCATCCGAATCAGGGAAACCAGATAACCACGGTTTCGTGATATCTCCATAAGTTACACTCCAATCTATCAAATTAGTTGCGGGCTCAGGACCTCCTGCGCCTGGTGCAAGGTCAGTTCTTACATCTCTATCTTCATGCAAGTATTGTTCAATATTAATTGAGAATCCGTAGTCTGGAAATAGTTGTTCATTACCCAAAACGATATTTCTATCGGATGGTGTTATAGAATCATCACTTAATCTTTTAATCTCCCATTCTGCATCATCTAAGTCATCAGTTGCACTTCTTATAAATCTTACTTCGTATTGGTCAGAAGGTAAATTCAATGGATCAATTACTTTTACATCAATAGGTCCTTTCCCTGCTGCATAAGTCAATTCATCTACTCTTCCATTCCTTGCAACCTCTAATCTTGAAGCATCAGTTAAGTCAAGTTCTCTTCCTCCATTCCCCATTCCTTCAACTCTCACAATCTCCATTCCGTCTCCGTAGTTTGCATTTTGCACTGTTCCATTTGCTTCTGGCGTTGGAATATGCGGAATACCAGGGTAAGAAGCAATTTCTCCTCCATCCCATCCTTTTCTACTTGAGATGTAAGGTTTTTGCTGTCCGTCTAATGATCCTGCATCTGTTGGGTCGTATTGCTTGAAGTTGTTATAACCATAAGCTATAATCAAGAAATAGTAAGTTTTGTGATTTACAAGTGTTGGATCTCCTTTCGCAAATAAATCTTGTGTTACTCTCAAGGAATGTTTAATACCTTCATCCGCTCCGTTTGCAAACAAGGTTGGTACTCCAACTCCCATTATCGGATCGATAGAATAGTTTATTAATTGAGTTACTCCATTTTTGATATCAAACTGAGCTACTAATCTTGACTTATCAATGTCATAGATATCTGTTGCTGAAACTGAAATATCTTTCAATTGATAAATTTGGTATCCTTCAAATGTGTAGAAATTATTTTTACCATTTATTGTATCATTTTCTGGCAAAATTAGACTTGTGTCAATAGTTACATCAATTTTAGAGTAGTTCTCAATGTCTGCTCCATTTGCTGTAGGATCAATTGTTAAAATTAATTCTTTATCCAATTCTTGGATAGTCATTTTTGGTGCATCTGGCCCTTCCAAAATTTCAAAACAGTTATCAAATAAGCTTTGTGCTTTATCATCAGCAGCAGTCAATTTTGCTATTGACGATAAATTTCCACTTGTACCTCTTCCGTATACAACTCCTACTGTAATGTTATTTAAAGCTCCTGGCTCAAGAATAAATGGTCCAGCAGATTGCAAGAATCTTCTATCTCCAGCCGGATTACTTACTGAAACTTCTGACCAAGGAGTTGAAGCTACTGAAGTATTTCCTCCTGTTCCCCATCCTTCTGGATCTGTATTAACTCCTGTTGCAGGATTACTTGGGAACATGAAATCACAATCTACTCCTGAAGTTGAAGTTCCAACTGGTGCAGGATAGGCATCTCCCCCATATTGAAATTTAACTCCATCTTTCCACAATCCTTGTAGATAGTTGTAGTGCTGTATTTGATTATCTGGATCATTTTGATTTCCAGTGTTAGAGTTATTGTA
Source organism: Flavobacteriales bacterium (assembly GCA_039770535.1). Lineage (GTDB taxonomy): Bacteria > Bacteroidota > Bacteroidia > Flavobacteriales_D > CAJJDF01 > CAJJDF01. Next base: position 462 of record JBDMYC010000190.1, on the reverse strand, counting down.
ATATACAAACCTTCTCATCCCAAATCTCTCGTTATCGATAATCGAATCTCCATAACCAATTCCATTTCCTGGAACTGCTTGCGTAACAGGATCAGCTCCTAATGCTCCATTTACATAAAAATCATCTGGTATACCATTGTTATCTTGGTAAGGCCCCTCAAAGAAATCTACCCCAATTGCTGGAGGATTTGATCCGTAAGGAATTGCTCCATTTGTACAGTTGTCATCTGTTGCATCAGCATTGTAGGCATATCCTAATCCTCTTCCTACGTCACAACCAACATAATCATCTTGCGCACAACCTAAATCTGTATCAACATTCTGACCGAAATACGTATCAAATAATGTTTGAGTAGATCTATTGATCATTTCGTAGTTATAGAAAGTCATGTCATTGATTTCATCATTGGTTGCAAATGAGAAAGCTTGCCCTCTAATTTCCATTCCAATTGATTCACCTCC
>JBDMYC010000189.1:0-3402 GCA_039770535.1 Flavobacteriales bacterium | reverse complement strand
CAGCAATGATGTATTACAGAGCCAAAGACTCAGCGAAAGGGTATGAAAGATCGAAAGAACTAGCCGAGTACTATAGCGAGAATATTGATTATTTTGCTGCTCAAAACTCAACATATATCACCGAAATGTTTCAGGAAATTGGAGATTTCATGAGCCATTTTGATGCCTTAACACAAGGAACAAGTGACAATTCATTTGCATTAGCTACCTTTAATCCAGAAGGATACGAGGCATTGGCTAACAAGTTTAGAGAGGCAGTTGTTGAGAATAAAAACTTTAGCGATTTAGTGCAAAGAGACATTTATACGGTTCAACAAACAAGAAGACCTGGTGCTATTCCAGTTGATTTTTATCAATATGCATTACCTCAATATTTGCCAGATGCAGATAAGGATGGGGTGTCCGATTTCACGGATAGATGTCCTTCTCAACCTGGAAAAGTTGAAAAAGCTGGATGTCCATAATTTAAACAAATACCAAAACAAAGAGGTTTCTGTAGAAAGAAGCCTCTTTTTTTTATTTAACTCAATAAAACTTTAAAACTGATGTCATTTTCAAAACTTAATTTTCAAAACAAAAAAGTATTAGTAAGGGTAGATTTCAATGTTCCTTTGGATGCCGATTTCAATATTACAGATGATACAAGAATGAGAGCTGCCTTGCCAACTTTAAATAAAATATTATCGGACGGTGGGAGTGTAATTGTAATGTCACACTTGGGAAGACCAAAATTAGGTTTTGAAGAGAAGTTTTCGATGAAACATTTGGTTAACCACCTAGGTAATTTGTTGAGCAAAGAGGTGAAGTTTTGTGAAGACAGTATTGGGGAAAAAGCCCAAAAAATGGCGAATGATTTAAAATCTGGAGAGGTTTTACTTCTGGAAAACTTAAGGTTTTACAAACACGAAACAGCTGGGAATTTATATTTTGCAGAAGAGCTATCTAAATTGGGTGATTTTTATGTGAATGATGCATTTGGAACTGCCCACAGAGCTCATGCCTCTACCACGATGGTGGCCAATTATTTTACTGGAAACAAATCCTTTGGGAATCTCTTAGAAAACGAGATTAATAGTTTAGAAAAAGTGCTATCGGCTCCTAAAAAACCATTTACAGCAATTATTGGTGGAGCTAAGGTTTCTGGAAAAATTAATGTAATAGAAAACCTGATGGATAAAGTTACCGACATCATCATTGGAGGTGGAATGAGTTATACTTTTATCAAAGCGCAAGGGGGTAAAATTGGAAGTTCATTGGTAGAAGATAATCAGATTGCAACAGCTCTAGAAATCATAGAAAAAGCCGAGAGACTAGGTGTAAATTTACACATTCCGGTGGATACTATCATTGCAGATTCATTTAGCAATGAAGCAAATCAAGATGAATGCGATATATTTGAAATTCCAGAAGGTTGGATGGGACTGGATATTGGTGCCAAGACCATTGAAAAGTTTCAAGAGGTCGTTACAAATTCTGCGACTATACTTTGGAATGGTCCAATGGGAGTTTTTGAAATGGAAAGCTTTGAAAAAGGAACTAAAGCCATTGCTTACAGCGTTGTGGAAGCAACTGAGAAAGGAAGTTTTTCTCTTATAGGTGGAGGAGATTCGGTTGCGGCCATTAATAAATACAACCTAGGAGAGAGAGTCAGTTATGTTTCAACGGGTGGTGGTGCAATGCTAGAGTACCTAGAAGGAAAAGAATTGCCAGGTGTTGTTGCAATCATTCAAAAAGAGGGGTTTGCGGTAAGCGATGATTAATTTAGTCGATTATTTAATTGACTTCTGCTCACAAGCAGACTAACTTAGTTCATCTAACTGAATCGCCCTATGAAAAAAATAATAGCCTTAGCTGGTAGTACGAGTAAGAAATCTATCAATAAGCAATTTGCCTATTACGTTGCCAATCAATTGAGTGGGGCAGATGTATTGAAACTCGATTTAAATGATTTTTCCATGCCTATGTATAGTGTAGACTTAGAAAATGAAAAGGGCATTCCGAAAGAAGCTATTAATCTTGCAAAGTTGTTCAGAAATGCTGACGGAATCATACTCTCGTTAGCCGAGCATAACGGGAATTTTACAGCAGCCTTTAAAAACGTTTTTGATTGGATATCCAGAGAGGATGTAAAGGTATTTGAATCATCTCCCTTACTTTTGCTTTCTTCTTCACCTGGGGAGAGAGGAGGAGCTTCGGTAATGAATATTGCTTTGGATCGATTTCCACGTCACGGAGCTACAATTTCTGCTTATTTTAGTTTACCCAGCTTTTATGACAATTTTAAAGATGGAAGTTTGATCAGTGATGATTTGTCCTCAATTTTGAACCAAAAGATAGATTTATTTATGAAATCCTTGTAGGTTGCATGAGTTTGGTTTTTACAGCTAGGCTGTAAATAATTGTAGCGATGGAAATTCCAAGCAAACCTCCACAGATGATATCAAGTGGATAATGAACTCCCAAATAAATTCGACTGTAGCTCACAAGAGCTGCCCACAAAAACATGCCTAAACCTATTTTTCTTATTCTTTTTCCAAGAAAGAAGAAAATCAGTGTAGCCAACCCAAAAACATTGCTAGCATGAGAAGAAACAAACCCCCATTTGCCGCCACAGTGGTCATTTATAATATGGGTTTCTGCCATAATCATTTCATTGTGACAAGGTCTTGGTCTTTCAAAAACATTCTTGAAAGCTTTCACCGATAGAGTGTTGGTTAACCCAAAAGTAATCACGATGAGTAAGGTGAAAACAGTTCCTTTTCTGGCGCCATAAAATCGATAAAGTAAAAATACTAAAAGTGCATAAAAAGGAACCCAAAAGAATTTGTGACTTATCCAATACATCAGGGTGTCAAAAAATGGATTATGCAAGCCATTAAGAAAAAGAAAAATTTCAGTGTCTATGTGAAGTATAGATTCTATCATTTTAGTCTTTTCTTTTGAAAGCGTTGGTGCATTCATCTCCTTTGTTGAAGGAATAAGAAAGCGTAAATCCTGCAAAGAAATACCAGTCTTTAAGTGCTGGGTTACCTCTGTCGCCTCCAATATTTTGGTTGCCAACTTGATTGTAGCTTCTGTCGGCTAAAATTGGGGTTAATATCCCAGATTCCTCGGCTAATACCTGCGGATTGGCATATTTACCACTTACGTCATCCAAATAATCGGTAAATAAAATACGAGCACCATATTCAATAGACCAGGACCAGTTTTCATTTATGTTTTTTTTGAATCCAATTCCAACAGGAAACGCGATTTGATTGAGTTTGTAATAATCGTTAGGATTGGCTGAGGTGTTTTGACCTTCCGTGCCAAGAGCCTGCAAATCATACCAGCTGTCGTTGTATAATCCCTTAGGTTTGAAATTATATCCGGCTATTCCAAAAAACAAATACGGTGTTTGAT
>JBDMYC010000188.1:0-7733 GCA_039770535.1 Flavobacteriales bacterium | reverse complement strand
TCTGTATTTAAAACCAATTCTGATTCCTCTAAGGCTAAAGTTGATTCATTAAGATTTCCTTCCATTAATTCTAGTTTGTTCTCCGCCTGTGATAGGTAGTAGGATAGTGGTTATATTAGTCTAAAGATCCAAATACTTTTTTAAGAACATCTGTCACCCTAGCGACAGGATCTGTTCTAATTTTATTTTCTTCAGTTGCCATCAGAACAAAAAGACCATCAATAGCTTTTGTTGTTACATATTGATCTAGGTTTTCATTCACTTTTGGTTTTCCTGTCAAGATAGTCGATAGATTATATTTACTAACCAGTGGACTCCAGTACTTTGTTAATTCTACTTTTTCAATAGAGTTTTTCGCTATTGGTGCAAAAGCAGCCACTAAATCTGCAGTTGTTTTTTCTTTCAAAAAATTAGTTGCAGCACCTTTTCCACCTTTCAAAATTGCACATCCATCAGCAATACTCATAGTTTTGATTGCATTCAAAAATATAGGTGCTGCAGTTGCAGACGCATCTTCGGCAGCTCTGTTTAGTGTAGTTTCGAACGTGGCGATTTGGTTTTGTAGGATTCCTTTGTCATCCAAGAATTCTTTTACAGCAATGGCATCTTGAGGGAAGGGAAGCTTGATTAAACTATTTCCATTAAAACCATCTAGTTTAGAAGCCAAAGAAGAAGAATTGTTGATAGCAACATTCAAAGCTTGTTTTAATCCTCCAATTACTTCTGTATTTGTGAGAGAAGTTCCTCCAGTACTCGCTGGTGGTAATAAAATTTCTCCGGCTACCTGTTTTGCTACATCACACGATAAAACTGTCGCGAATGCGATACTTAATATGATTATTTTCTTCATGATTTATGTTTGATTGTTTGTCAATGTTTGTCAAATATAGTGCCAATTTACGGATTTTCAATTGTATATTCTGTATCAACAGAGCGCTCTTTTTTACATTCCATCAAATAAAATCAAATCATAAGACAAAAAGTCATTAAAAGACGCTTGAAACTGACAAAATTACCTATTTATCAAGGTGTTGTCTTCTTGGTTCTTATTTTGTACAAGCTAGATTGTATTCAAAATTATAGAAAAATGAATCCAGAAAAATTTACAATAAAAACACAAGAAGCCATCCAAGAGGCTAATAATATAGCTCAAGCAAATGAGCAACAACTGATAGAAAATGGTCATTTATTAAAAGGATTAATGAATGTGGATACGACTATTCTTCCTTTTATGATGAGAGAAGAAGGAATTGACACAAGTACTTTTGAAAATGAAATCGATACTCTCATAGCAAGTTACCCAAAAGTGAGCGGAGGAACTATTCAACTTTCTTCGGGAGCAGGGCGAACTATGTCGAATGCCCAGCAATATGCTACAAAAATGGGAGACGAGTTTGTGGCATTGGATCATTTATTATTTGCCTTGAGCGAAAGCAGAGATAGAGTTTCGGAATTGATGACGAAACATAATTTAACAACCAAACAACTTAAAAAATACAGTATGGACTTAAGAAATGGAGATAAAGTAACTTCCCAGTCTCAGGAAGATACTTATAAATCTCTCGAAAAATATGCCAATAACTTAAATGAAATGGCAAAGAACGGGAAGCTAGATCCCGTAATAGGACGAGACGAAGAAATAAGAAGAGTGCTTCAGATTTTAACACGAAGAACAAAAAATAATCCAATACTTATTGGAGAACCAGGAACTGGAAAAACAGCTATTGCCGAGGGAATTGCCCACAGAATAATAAGCAATGATGTACCAGAAAACTTACAATCCAAACAAATATATTCTTTGGATATGGGAGCTTTAATTGCGGGTGCAAAATTCAAAGGAGAATTTGAAGAGCGATTGAAAGCGGTAGTGAAAGAAGTAACCAAAAGTGAAGGTGAAATCATTTTGTTTATAGATGAAATTCACACTTTGGTTGGAGCTGGAGGTGGACAAGGTGCAATGGATGCAGCCAATATTTTGAAGCCAGCTTTGGCTCGAGGAGAACTTCGTTCGATAGGGGCAACTACGTTGGATGAATACCAAAAATATTTTGAAAAAGACAAAGCACTGGAAAGAAGATTCCAGAAAGTAATGGTGGATGAACCAACTACAGAAGATGCGATTTCTATCCTAAGAGGAATAAAAGAAAAGTACGAAAATCACCATAAAGTGATGATCAAAGATTCGGCAATTATTGCTTGTGTAGAATTATCTCAAAGATATATTTCGGACAGATTTTTGCCCGACAAAGCCATTGATTTGATGGATGAAGCGGCTTCTAAATTGAGAATGGAAATAAACTCCAAACCCGAAGAGCTGGATGAAGTGGACAGAAAAATAATGCAATTGGAAATTGAGCGTGAAGCAATAAAGCGAGAGAAAGACAAGAAAAAGCTGGATCAACTGAGCGAAGATATTGCCAACTTGAAAGAGAAATCTCAAGAATTGAGAGTGCAATGGGAAAGTGAAAGAGAGGCGATTGAGAAAATCCAAAAAGCCAAAGAAGAGATTGAAAACTTGAAATTTGAGGCAGATAGAGCAGAACGAGAAGGAGATTTTGAGAAAGTAGCCGAAATCCGTTATGGAAAAATCACTCAACTTCAGAAAGAAATGGAAGAGGGAAAAGTGAAACTGAATGCGATTGAAAGCAAAGTGATAAAAGAAGTAGTGGAGGTGGAAGACATTGCAGATGTGGTCTCTAAATGGACAGGAATTCCAGTGAATAAAATGATGGCGAGTGAGAGAGAAAAGTTACTTCTTTTAGAGTCTGTATTGGAAAATAGAGTAGTGGGGCAAGAAGATGCTGTGGAAGCGGTAAGTGATGCCATTCGAAGAAGCAGAGCAGGAGTGCAAGACGAGAAAAAACCAATTGGTTCTTTTATTTTCCTTGGAACTACCGGAGTTGGGAAAACAGAATTAGCAAAAACACTAAGCGAATATTTGTTTAATGACGAAAACTCAATGACTAGAATTGATATGAGTGAATACCAAGAGAAACACGCAGTTTCTCGATTGGTGGGAGCTCCTCCGGGTTATGTAGGTTACGAAGAAGGGGGTCAGCTGACAGAAGCTGTACGAAGAAAACCTTATTCAGTAATCTTATTAGATGAGATTGAAAAAGCGCATCCGGATGTGTTCAATATCTTACTGCAAGTTTTGGATGATGGTCGATTGACGGACAACAAAGGAAGAGTGGTAGATTTTAAAAACACCATTATCATTATGACTTCCAACATTGGTTCGCACATTATTCAGGATAATTTTGAAGGACAAGAAGAAGGAAATATTGAAGAGATTGAAAGAAAAACCAAACTAGAAGTCTTTGATTTATTAAAAAAATCGGTACGTCCTGAGTTCTTGAACAGAATTGATGAAACGATTATGTTCCATCCATTGACTAGAGACAATGTGGCTAAGATTACAAAAATACAACTGGAATTATTAGCCAAACGTTTACTGAAAAATGGATTGCAAATTTCTGCAACTCCAGAAGCAATAGAATGGCTAGCACAATTAGGGTATGATCCACAATTTGGAGCTAGACCAATAAAGCGTGTGATTCAGAAAAAAGTGATGAACGAGTTATCGAAAGAAATTCTTGCAGGAACAATTGACTCTGAACTACCTATTGTGATAGATAGTTTTGAAAATGACATTGTGTTTAGAAAGAAGTAGAACCGCAAAGTTGGCTCACCCGACTTTCTTGCGTTCCGTTCATTTACCAAAGAAAAAGGGATTGAAAATTTAATTTTCAATCCCTTTTTTATTTTAATTAATCTTTTCGCTTGAATCAAAAAAAAGCCAAAAGAAATCAATCTTTTGGCTTTTTTTAATTCTTAAGGAATTTATTTTTTTATGGTAACAATACTCCGTCAATTACGTGTACTACCCCATTTGTTGCGTAGTTATCAGTTCCTGAAATTGGAACTGCAGTAGAAGAACCTCCAGTAAGTGTGAGACCAGTTGCATTGAATGTCAATGCAGTTGATTCTAATGTATTGATGTTTTGCCCATCAGATAATTGTCCTGCTTGGATAGTTCCGTTAGCGACATGGAATGTTAACACTGCTGTTAGGACTGCACTAGGAATGTCACTTATTCTATTCCATGTTGGGTCTGTTGCTAGTACATTAATAAAAGCTGTATTTGTTGGAGCAAAAACAGTATAGAAATTTCCGTTAGTTCCATCAAAAGTAGAAACTAAATTTGCTTCTGTAAGTGCTACGACTAAACTATCTAATCCTGCAGCTACTGCCAATTGAGCAATTGTAGAAGTAGGTGCTGTTGCTGGTACGTCTGGAACTAATACCTTATCAATTGCGTGAATTACTCCGTTTGATGCAGCTACATCTGTAGTTGAAACTGGTGTTCCCGTGTTAGTTGTTGCGTTTACGTCAATTGTTACAGCTCCTGTTGTGTTAATTTTGAAAGTGAGCCCTGAAAGAGTCGTCACGAAATCTCCATCTACTATATCAGCAGCCATTACTTTACCATCCAATACATGGTAAGTCAATACTGTAGTTAACAGACTGTTGTCAATGTCACTAATGCTATTCCACAATGGGTTTCCACTAATTAAATTTGCAAAAGCAGTGTTTGTTGGAGCAAAAACTGTGTAAGGGCCTGAGTTGGCTCCTTGAAAAGTTGATACCAAACCAGTTTGTGTCAAGGCAACAGCTAAACTATCGAATCCTGATGCTACAGCAACATCAACAATGTCTCCGAGCACTGGAGCTGGTGTTGTTGTGTCATCATCTTCATCTTTCTTGCAAGATGCAAATACTAAACTTCCTGCTAAGAGAAAGAGCGATACCTTTAAAAATACTTTTTTCATTGTTTTGATTTTTGATTATACACAAATATATGTAAAAAATATTTTGTTTACTCTTTTTTTTTAAAGATTAAACAAAATAAATATTCGATTTTTGCCGGTAAATTCCTGATTATCTTTGTTTTTGTTGGGTTGCAGGCTAAAGAGTGTCAGTAAAATAATTTAACATTTTTTTAAATAGTAACTTATTTTGACTTTATTTTCTTGCCATTTTGATGAAACTTTGATTACATTTTTAACTCATGGTAATCTGGTTTTCAAAGGGTAGAACTTCACTTTTATTTATTGCGCAATAGCTGTTATTTTTTGTGTACTTGATTAAAGTAAGCCTACTAATACCAAAAAAACCTTCTCCCGATTTGTAATCGAGAGAAGGTTTTTTTTTGATTTGTATTTTAAGTTTAGATTAAGGACAGATAACTTTCACTTCTGTTCTTCTGTTGAGCTGGTGCTCTTCCTCAGAACATTGCACACCATCTGCGCATCTGTTTAGTAATTTCGATTCACCAAAACCTACTCCTTTAATTTTGGTAGGATTTGCTCCTTGAGAAACAATATAAGCTACAGCTGCTGAGGCTCTTTTTTGAGATAAAGTTTTGTTGTAGGCATCACTTGCTCGGCAATCTGTATGTGAGGATAATTCAATCATCACCTCAGGATTACTTTTCATGTATTCTACTACTCTGTTCAGTTCCACTTTTGCTTCTTCGCGGATAAATGATTTGTTGAGGTCATAATAAATGTTGTTTAGTTTGATGTTTTTCCCACATGGATTTTGTAAACCAAGTTCAAGCTCCACAAATAGAGTTTTACTTCTTTTCAATCCCATTGTTGATACTTTATTTGTATTGGTAAACATTCCGTCTTTATTTCCCATTACTTGGTAATCAGTTTCTGGGAGCAGGCTATAGTCAAATGCACCAATTTGATCAGAAGTGGTTTGCTTCGTTCCTTTCATTGTTTTGTTCTCAAGAGAAACTAGCACTTCTGCAATAGTTTTCTTTGTATCTAAGTTCATAGTTTTACCTAGTAGAATAAAGTTCAAGTCTTCGTATAGCACAGTTTTATTGATTAACGGTTTTTCAAATTCTACTTTTTCTATGTTGTCTATGGTTGTACTCTTTCCGTTTACCATAGCTTTCGTAGTGTAATTTCCTGGCTCAATATTAGCAAATTGTACCATCCCAAAAGCGTCTGATTTTGCTGTCATTATAGTTTCTCCTGCTTCGTTAAGTAAAGCAACATCTGAGTTAGGAATAATAACGCCAGAAGGTCCATCTTGCACTTTCACTGCAATAGTTGTGCTTTTTAGCTCCACTGTATCTGTTTTCACGATAATGACCGTGTCTACTTCTTTGAATACTTCCACCACTTCCTTTTTCTTTTTCTTCGGTTTTTTAGTAAAATTAGGAGTCCACTTTACCCCAATTAAAGCGCCAAATGATTGAATACTACCATTTCTAGTAATGTTTTCTCTTTCAAATCCATTAATTCCAGCACTTTGATCCACCATATTTCCATCAATTTCTCCACCTTCGGTAATAGGATTGTCAAGCACTTCTAGGTTTGCAAAAACATCCAAGGTTCTGTCAAAATTGTAATAATAATCGTCTCTGTCAATCAGTGTTGTTTTATAATTTACCGAAGCATAAACTGTCCAGTTGTCTGTCAGGTTATAACCAAACCTTACTCCTGTAATTCCAAAAGGTTTAAAGTCAGTTTTTTCAGAATCTTCTGTTGTATAGCCATCTATGATAGTTGTAGAATAAGTAGTTTGTGTGGTTGTGTCAGTCAGATCATAAGTCTGATTTAGTTTTGGTAGTCTATACAGAGCAATTCCACCTTTTATAAAGGCTTCTAGCACAAATTTGTCTCCAAATAAGGGAGTTCTGAAAGTAGGTCCTATTGCTAAGCTTGTGCCAGACCAGCTTCCTGATGTTGTTTGCTCGTTTACGCTTGCAATGTAGGAATTAGAATAAAAGTTTGATCCCTCTAGATTAATGGAGTTTTCTTTCCGCGAAACCCCATTTTGGTGATACCTTAAATCTAGTCCGATACCCCATCTTTTCAAGAAATAATAATCCCAGCCAGCTCCCACTTCAAAACCTAATTTTGCATATCCATAATCACTTCCCCAGCTGAAAGCGGGAATGTTAGCTCCACCTTCGAGAAAAAATGAGCTCTTCAGAAAGTTTTCTTCCACTGTTTTTTTTACGGTTTCTGTTTGTGCAAAAACCTGAGAGAGAGACAGTAAGTAAATACTAAATAGGAGTGTTAATCTTGTTAAATGTTTCATGGTTTAGTAGTTTTTTTGGTGAAGTGTGAATCCTATATTTGCTAGGGTATTTGTATTGAAATTCACTGAGTTATACCTACAAGTTAAACATAAATTATGGAATATAATAATTTCGGGTCTTTTGTGTGAAAAAGTTTTGCTCAGATAGTAAGACTTATAGAAGAGATACTTAGCACTTCATTTGTTACAATTCACGTATGTAATTGTCACTGCACAGATTTATATTTTTGGCCATTTTCTTGGCAAGGATCGATACTACTTTGAGATTTTAATTTCTCCGTCTGGAGCAACAAAAACTTGAGAAACTGTAGTGTCAATTGATTCAATTTTGTAATCAAAATAATGAGTTGTGATGTCGTATACTTCAATTTTGTTTTGTCCTTTTACCTCATATATTTTACTCAGTTCTGTTCTATAATCTTCGTCTCGCAGGTAATTTTTTTGAATTTTGTAAATCAGTTCCTCTTTCACAACTTTATCATTTTTGAACACACATACTTTTCTCTCAATAGAATTTTTTAGATTAAATTCTTTGATTCTGTATTCGATAGAATCATTGATGATCTCGTGATTCAAAAATTCTTTTTCATCAATTTTCTTTTTCTTTG
>JBDMYC010000187.1:0-6923 GCA_039770535.1 Flavobacteriales bacterium | reverse complement strand
TCTATCTTTATTACAATTCTGTCTATTTATATGATAAACAGAAAAAACTGGTTCAAATAAAAAAAGCAGTTCCGATTTTCTCAGAACTGCTTTGTCTCTTAAGTAATTTTAAATTATCTTCTTGGTCTCTGACCTCCTCTCACTGGAGTTGGAGCAGTTTTTTCAATGGTTGGTGTTTGTAATTCCTGTTCTCCTTTTGGCACAGTAACTTTGATTTTACCTACCACATTCACTTTTTTAGTTTTTGTAACATTCCCTCCAGCAGAGTTTGTAGCAGAAACAGTCACAATATTTAACCCTTGTTTTCCAGTACCAACTGCACTAAAAATATAATTTCCTGATCCCAAGTTCTTGAAAGATGAAAGCTTTTGAGTTGCTCCATTCACTCTGATTACTAACTGCGATTGAGAAGAAATATTTCTGACACTTCCGTTTATCTTAATCTGAGCAGAACCAGTCACTGAAGAATCCAAAGCAGGATTTGTCAGAGTGATAATTGGTTTTGGAATCACAGAAGTTACAGAAATAGATTTGGTGTCGTTTCCACAACTAGTTGCTGCAACAACAGAAACAGCATTATTTCCTGGCGCAAGAGTCAGAGTTGCAGTATAAGTTTGGGCACTTTGGTTGAAAGTAAATGCTTGAGCTTTTCCATTCACTCTCACCTGCATATCTGCTTTTGAGTTCAAGTTTAGTGTTTTTCCACTCACTGTAACCATATTTCCACTTACAGAAGTTCCTGATCTTGGACTAGAAATAAGTACTGCCGGTTTTGGGCAAGGTGGAACGTAATTTACATTTACTGTTTTAGAAACCGAACCACACGCGTTTGTTGCAGTCACAATTATCACATTGTTTCCACGTTTCACATCTCTTTTTGTCAAAAATTGTTTGGTGGCTGCATTGAATGTAACAGGCGCTGGGCTGCCATTCACAGTAATAGACAATTGACTGTTACTAGAAATATTTGTAGCAGTTCCCGAAATAGTGGCTAATCCTGTTGTATTGGCACTTCCATTTGAAGGAGACAAGACCGTCAAGATAGGTTTTGGACATGGCTTAGTGTATCCAATTGTAACAGTTTTGGTATCTGTGCCGCAAGGATTTGTTACAGTCACAGTAATTGTATTTGTTCCTTCGTACAAATCATAAGTTGTTGCATACGAATTTGTTACCGCATTAAAAGTGAATGGAATTACCTGTCCATTTAGTGTTAAAGTTATTTGCGATTTGTTTGTCACATTTGTAGTACGTCCATCAATAGTGATGTATTGATTTACTGGCTTAAACCCATTAATTGGATTCAAAATACTCACAGTTGGTTTCGGGCATGGCTTTGTATAACCTATAGTCACAGTCTTGCTGTCTGTTCCGCACTCGTTTTTCACTCTTGCCACAATTACATTACTTCCTTCGCTTAGGTCATAAGTTGTTGTAAAAGTATTATCACTTGCATTAAATGTGAAGGGAATTGAAACTCCATTCAGTGTCAATGTAAGCTGTGCCTTTGCTGTTACATTTGTCGTCACTCCATTGATTGTGATAAATTGATCTATTGGTTTTGCACCATTCTGTGGGTTAATAATTCTTACAGTTGGTATTGGACATGGTTTTGTATAAACCAAATTAGCAGTCTTGCTGTCAGTTCCACAAGTGTTGCTCACAGTTGCCAAAATCGTGTTATTTCCTTCTTTCAAAGTTGCAGTTGCAGAAAATGTTCTGGCAGTTGCATTGTATGTAAAAGCAGTATTTACTCCGTTCACTTTCAATTGCATTTCTGACTTGTTATTCAAATTTGCTGCAATTCCTGTAATCGTAACTGACGAATTGGAAACTGCTGCCCCATTTCTTGGTGTAGAGATTAACACTGTAGGTTTTGGACACATTTTAGTATAAGTCACTGCAGTACTTTTACTACTTGTCCCACATTGGTTTGTTGCAGTTGCTACCAAAGTGTTGCTTCCTGCCGCTAGAGTCATGGTCCCACTAAATTTACTTGTTGCAGCTGTATAAGTAAATGGAATTTGAGCTCCATTCAATGTTATGTTCACTTGGCTCTTTGCTGAAATTCCACTCACAAAACCTTCAAAAGAAATAGGATTAGTAGTGTATCTCATGCCTGTGTTTGGAGAAGCAATGTTCACAGTTGGCAGTGGACATTTGAAGGAAGCAGCCACCGACTTACTATCTGTTCCACAATCATTGGTTGCTGAAAGTTCAATCGTGTTCCCTCCTTGATTCAGACTTAAGGTTGCCGTAACAATTTTGGTCACAGAGTTGAAACTCTTGCTTACTGCAACTCCATTCAGTTTTAGAGTTATCTGATTTGCAGCTGTTGCATTTTGCACATTCCCGACAAAGGAAACAGTGCTCGAGCTTGAATTCAATCCATTTCGCGGGCTTGCAATCGAAACCAATGGTTGTGGACAAGATTTGCTGTAAGCGATATTCACATATTTACTATCCGTTCCACAATTAGTTGTTCCACTAACTTGCACAGTGTTATTTCCGTCTACTAAATTTAAAGTAGCAGAGTAAGTTTTTGTAGCTGTATTAAAACTAAACGCCTTAGAAACACCATTCAAAGTGACTCTTAGCTGGTTTTGATTTACCACATTAATTGCTGTTCCAGCAATTGTAATTGAGCTGTTAGTTGTAGAACTTCCATTTGCTGGTGCATTAATCGATATAATTGGTGCAGGGCATGGCGCATTATAGGAAACGTTTGTAGTCTTGCTATCTGTACCGCAATTTGAAGTTGCACTTACCAAAATGATATTATTTCCTGAAGCTAAATTCAAAGTAGCAGAATAAGCTCTGGTAAGACTATTGAAACTAAATGCTTTTGAAACACCATTTAAGGTAATTTGCATCTGGCTTTGACTCGCCACATTAACTGCTGTTCCCAATACAGTAATTGTACTGGCGTTTGCTGTGCTTCCATTTGTTGGATTATTAATCGTAACGATTGGAGCGGGACATGGCGCATTGTAAGATAAATTTACAGTCTTGCTGTCTGTACCGCAGTTTGTAGTTGCAGTCACCACAATCGTATTATTTCCTGCTCTCAAATTCAGAGAAGAACTAAAAGTTTTACTGATGCTATTATAACTAAATGACTGAGGCGCTCCATTTAAGGTAACTCTCAATTGTGATTGGCTTGTCACATTTGCTGCAGCTCCAGTAAGTGTAACAATACTGCTCTTTGGGCTTGTCCCACTTTGCGGAGAAGTGATTGATAAATTAGGGGCTGGACAAGGCGCACTCACATTCACTGTGCTAGTTCTTGATCCATTTCCGCAAGGCGTATTAGCAGATACTGTAATCACATTCTGACCAGTAGCAAGGTTTGCCGAAGCATTGAAAGTTCTGGTGCTCATATTGAAAGTGAAAGGCACTGAAGCTCCATTTACGGAAACGTTCATTTGTGTTTTTACAGTAATGTTAGAAACAGTTCCTGTGATTGTTGTATTTCCAACAGAAAGATTGGATCCATTTACAGGTGTATTAATTGCAACAATAGGTGCTGGACAATTGTAAGTGATAGCTACATTCTCTGTATCTGTACCACATACATTTGTTCCTATAACTTGGATGTTGTTTGCTCCTAACCTCAGATTGACAAGAGTAGAAAAACTACCGTTATTAAAATTAGCATTCATTAGTACTCCATTTACTCTCACTTGCACATTGTTTGCGCTTGTGATGTTGGTTACTGCTCCTGTCAAGGTAATTGACGAAGTAGTTACATTTTGGTTAGTTCTTGGTGCAGTGATTGAAACAACCGGCAATAAGCAAGGTTTTTCATAAACAAAATTCACCACTTTGGTTTGAGTACCGCAATCGTTAGTCACTGTGATTGACAAGGAATTACTTCCTTCTCTTAATGTCACTTTTCCCGAAATTACTTCGTTTTTTTTATTGAAATTTGGTGTAATCACAGTTCCATTCAAGAGAACTTGAACTTGGCTAAGTTCAGAAATATTAGTTGTTTTTGCAGTGAAGTTTGCGACAGCATTTTGGCTTTCGTATTTCTTTCCATTTTCTGGATTAGAAATAGTAACTGTAGGTGCAATACATTTATATTCAATGTTTTTCATCACAGTTGTATCTCCACATTTATTGATTGCTTGAATTGAAACTGAATTCACTCCTACTCTCAAATTCAAATCCGCAGTCAATTGTCTGGTTGCAGTGTTATAATTGTGAGTGATTAGCGAATTATTCAATTTCACTTGCAATGTTCCTCCCTGTAACTGCAGTACTTTTGCCATTAATTTGGCTTTTGAAGTCTTCACGATTGCCTCTGGAGCAGTTATGGAAATTACAGCTTTTGGACAAAACTCAGGATTGTAAATGACTATCACACTGTCTAATGATTCTCCGCACTTATTGGTTGCAATAAATAAAATTTTATTTTCACCTTCCACCAAGGTTATATTTCCAGTAACGAAATCTGTGTTTTTGTTGTAAACGGTTTGTATCATCTGGTCGTTAGAAACCAAAATAACATCATTGCTAGAGTTTATTTTTGATACCCTCGCTCTGATTTCAAAAAGCTGTTCGTTTACAACATAGTTGTTAGGAATATCCGCGATTTTGAGGTAAGGAGGCGGACAATTATCATTTCTTGTCGTAGTAGAATTTTCTCCTCTAAAAATATTCAACCTCAAGAAAGCTGAGGAATAATGGTACTTATCATTATCTCCCCATTGTAAGAATTGTGTACCCTCTCTTCGCAACCCATCAAATTCATCATGCAAGGCAAAAGTTACTTTATGCTCAAATCCAAAAGACCATCTTGGAGTGATTTGGTAACCCAAAGCAATTCCTAAAGAAGGCATAAAACGAACCGTTTGATCTTCTGATGAATTATACAAAGCTCTTGTTTCATATTCCTCATCAAGTAACTCTTGAATTTCATCTTTTGAAGGATCAGCAGAAGTTAGTGAGGCATAATTGTATATTTTATTGGTGTTTTCAAAATCCAACAAATTAGTAGTCGTTTTGTAGTCAGTCACTCCCAATCCTCCAAAAATAGAAAGGATTACTCCTGTTCTTTCTCTTAACATATGAAAGTTGACTACCCCTTCTAGAGAAAAATCATGAATCATTGTTTTATTATTCACATAAGTATAACCCAAAGTGTTTTTGTAATTGGAAGGAATTGTAGAATAAATCGTATTATCCTCCATGTCAGAAGAATCTAATTTTGTTAATTCTTGACCGTAGGTAAATCCTTTCATATATCGAAAACGAGCTTCTAAACTCCAGAATTTTCCGGGATCTTCGTAGATTCCTTTTCCAATAGTAAATCCATAACCAAAGCCGGGTCTATCGAGTTTTACATCTCCATCTTGCCACACTCCTCCCATATTAAGACCAATATTCCATCTGGTATCTTGTTCGGGACTTGTGAACTGACTGGTAGCCAATTGCGGTAAAAAAAGTGAGACTAATAGGGCGAATTTTAGGTGTAAAATTGTTTTCATAATTCGTTTTTTTTGATTTGAAACAGAATAAGGCTATAACTATGCCAAATTCATTTTCTAACTCATTATTATGCGGTCTTTTGCGTTAAATTTGTGTTAACATTTATCCAAAGATAAAGTCATTTTACTGATAATAAAAATTTCATGGTATCTACTCCATCTGCATAATCAGAAATAGAAGGAGACTGTGCCTTACCAAACGGTATATAAGCACTACCGACTACACATTGTATCTTTTCTGTGTTAGCCGCTAAATAACTATCTACCTGCTCGTTACTTTCGTAAAAATGATAATTTAGAACACTCAAAGGAGAATGTAACGATAGATCTTCTTTCATTAACAGAAACCCATTTTCGATCAATTCAATTTGATTCATCATGTAAATAGCCTTATTGTAATCGTAGTTATTTGCATACTTATTGTGGTTCACGATCTCTTTATAGGGATAAAAAGCCTTGAATAATTTATTTAAATCATATCCTTTCGGAACCAAAACTTTAGTCACATTTCTGCATCCTTTCCCGAAATAAAGAAACACATCTTCGGCAAAAGAACTGAGTTCTTGTTCTGACTCATTTCCCGAAATAACGGCAACTGAAGTTCTATTCTTTCTGATGATATGAGGAACTTTGGCAAAATAACTTTCAAAATACCTAGCAGAGTTGTCGCTTCCCGTGGCAATTATTGCATCATATTCTTTGAGCTGCTGAACGAATTCTATTCTGTCTTCAAATCTTTCATCCAGATGTATCAAAAACTTGGAAATAAAAGGCAATAATAGATTGTCTTCGCTAGAAAGCTTTGCTTTAACTTTGTTACCCGAAATCAAAACACACATAAAATCATGAAAACCAACCATAGGAATATTTCCAGCCATTATGACGCCAACATTTCTTAGTGTTTCAGGTTCAAAATGATAAGAATTAGTCCAGTTTTCCAGTTCTTCTTTTTGCAACATTGCCACAATTCCGGCAATGGATTTTCTAACGTTATTTTCTGTAAACCAAGGATTATGGATTTTGGCTTTGACTATTAACTCATTAAATAAGTTGTATTCATCCTCGGAAAGTCCGCAACTATAATCGACCCAAGGTGTGTTCTCGATAAAGTGATTGAGAATCTTTCCTAATTGAATAAAACTATTTTTTCTTTCTTCCATTTTCATCCTGTAAAGATAGGAACTAAAGTTCTGTTTCTCGTTTTTTTTTGAGCTAGAAAATTTTATTAATGGACCAAATAGGATAGCGAATAATTGCTGATTGTGAGGCAAATTGAAAATAAAAATGCTCAGAAGTTTTTGTAATAAATATAGCTTTGAGAGTATGGAATTAACAACAATTAGTAAAATATCCATTCAATTAATAGACAATCCATTGATATTGTATTATTTTTGTAAAAATTAGATTTTAAAAAATGGCAATAATTATAAC
>JBDMYC010000186.1:0-20135 GCA_039770535.1 Flavobacteriales bacterium | reverse complement strand
TACTCAATTTCCATATAGTTAGGAAAAAAGCAAGCAAAATTGTATTTTCGCTTTCTTAAATAAAAGCACACATGAAATTATCTAAATTTGGATTTGACTTACCAGAAGAATTACTAGCCGAATATCCTGCTGAAAACAGAGATGAAGCAAGATTAATGGTTCTTAATAGAGAGAAGCAAACGATTGAACACAAGCAATTTAAAGACTTAATCGATTATTTTGATGACAAAGATGTGTTGATGATGAACAACACAAAAGTTTTTCCTGCTCGTATGTTGGGGAATAAAGAAAAGACGGGAGCAGAGATCGAAGTTTTCTTACTGAGAGAGCTAAACAAAGACACTTTATTATGGGATGTTTTGGTTGATCCAGCAAGAAAAATAAGAATTGGAAACAAGCTTTATTTCGGAGAAGACGAAGAGTTAGTTGCCGAAGTAATTGACAACACAACTTCAAGAGGAAGAACTTTAAGATTCTTATTTGATGGTACTTACGAGGAGTTTCAGCAAAAAATTAGAGACTTAGGAAAAACTCCACTCCCAAAATACATCAAAAGAGAAGTAGAGGAATCTGACGAGGAAAGATACCAAACAATTTACGCAAAGCATGAAGGATCTGTTGCAGCTCCTACTGCAGGATTACACTTCAGTAAGCAATTGCTAAAAAGACTAGAAATAAAAGGAGTAGAATTCGCAGAATGCACACTTCACGTAGGTTTAGGAACTTTCCAGCCTGTAGAAGTGGAAGATTTGACTAAACACAAAATGGGTTCTGAAAGAGCTTACATTAGCCAAAAAAACTGTGACATTATAAACAAGGGACTTACTGAAAAAAGAAGTGTTTGTGCTGTAGGTACAACTACAGTGAGAACAACAGAATCATCTGTATCGTCTGAAGGACTATTAAAGCCTTATGACGGGTGGACAAATAAATTTATTTTCCCTCCTTACGAATTTAATATTGCAAACAAATTAATCACAAACTTCCACACGCCTTACTCTACTTTGTTGATGATGGTTTGTGCTTTCGGAGGTTACGACTTTGTGATGGAAGCTTACCAAGAAGCTGTAAAAGAGAAATACAATTTCTTTTCTTACGGAGATGCAATGCTTATCATCTAATCCAAAATTGAAGAGCAGAACCTCTTAATTTTTTTAAACTATCCCGCTCACGATATTAATCGCAAGCGGGATTTTTTTATTACCTTCATTTTATGGAAAACACAAAACCACATTTTGTATTAATTGTTGCTGGAGGAACCGGAAAAAGGATGAATTCTGACCTGCCAAAACAATTTATAGAAATCCATAATAAGCCAATCATTTTTCATACGATAGAGAAATTTTTAGCTGCCGATTCTTCTATTGAGTTTGTAATATCTCTTCATCAAGACTATGTCGATTATTGGAAAGAATTAATAGAAAAACATCAATTTAATTTCAATCACGAAATTGTAACTGGAGGGGAAGAACGATTTTTTTCTGTGAAAAATGCCTTAGAAAAAGTCCCCAAAAATGCCCTTGTAGGAATCCATGATGCTGTTCGTCCTTTGGTTTCAAAAGAAACAATTTTGTCTTGTTTTGATACTGCAAAAAAACACGGTTCTGCAATTCCTGTTGTGGATTCTGTAAACAGTTTACGCTATGTTTCTGAAGATAAAAACGAATCTTTGGACAGGAAACACATCAAACAAGTACAAACTCCTCAGTATTTTGATGCAGAACAAATTAAGAGTTGTTATTTAAATGATTACTCTCGTAAATTTACGGATGACGCTTCTGTTTTTGAAGCTAATAATTCAGTTATAAAAACAGTGGAAGGAAATCCTGAAAACATAAAAATTACGAGTCCAATAGATTTGATTGTGGCTAAGGAATTGTTAAGGTAGATTAAATTCGTCCTTGTGAAACTTACGAAAGAACAATCGATTTCAAATCGTTAAAAAAACAAAACTGTTTGAATCCAAAAATAAGTTTTGTCGTTACCGAAAATTGCAGTGGATGAGTTTTTTGTTTTTAGATTTAAAATTGATTTTTTAGTCAATTTTGCAAAGACTTGACTTTTTTTTGTTTCTTTTTTTGCGTCAAGGCAAAAAGAAGAAAAATAAAGTTTTAAATTCAACCTATGAAAACAACCCTAAGAAAAGCAACCAAACAAGATTTACAAGCCGTTTTAGATTTAGTAAATGAATTGGCTCTTTACGAGAAAGCACCAGAAGAAGTAACGGTAACTTTAGCCGATTACGAAAGAGATTTTGACCAAAACATATTTGATATTACTGTTGCTGAACAAGAAAACAAAATTGTAGGAATTGCTTTTTATTACATGACCTATTCTACTTGGAAAGGGAAAATGCTTTACTTAGAGGATTTTGTGGTAAAAGAAGAATTAAGAGGACATGGAATTGGGAAACTACTCTTCAAAGCTTTTTTGGAAGAAGCACAAAAACTAAATGTAAGCCTAGCCAAATGGCAAGTTTTGGATTGGAATGAACCAGCTATTAATTTCTACAAAAAATACAACTCAACTATTGAAGATGAATGGTATAATGGGAAGATATTTAAGGATGAATTTGAGGAGATTATAGGGATGCTGGAATAACAGCAAACACATTGTCATTCCAAACTTGATTTGGAATCTAATGTTTGACAATTAAAATAGTTAGAATGCTGAGATAATAAAACCAATGTATGGCTTTAGACTCGCAATAAGAGTTAGGAATGACAGCTGGAAAATAACACGAGTCATCCTGAATTCATTTCAGGATCTCTATTCATTGAAACATTGCCAGAATTACAAATGTGAAATATTCTCGCTTTAAGATTCCGGCTCGGAGGCCGGAATGACAGATGAAAAAAATGGGCAAATTACAGCATTGGCTAACCAACTAATTAATTACTCCTCCTCCCCTTTCCCTTCCATTTCTTTTTTCAAGAAAGCATCCCATCCTTGAGCGGTTAGAGGTTGCGAAGCATTGTCTCTTGTTATTAAATTCACCCCTGCATTTTTGTCTGTCATGTGACCAATAATACTCATGTGAGGATTTCCTTTTACTTTTTCAAAATCAGATTGCTTAATCGTGAAAAGCAATTCATAATCTTCTCCTCCATTAAGTGCCACAATAGTTGGTGACATGTTAAATTCTTGAGCAGTCATTACAGTTTCTGGGTCAATGGGTAATTTATCTTCATACACAGAACATCCAACTTCACTTTGAGTGCAAATATGGAAAATTTCAGAAGCCAATCCGTCCGATATATCAATCATACTGGTTGGTTTTACCTCCATTTTTTTCAATAATTCCAAAATATCTAACCTTGCTTCTGGTTTCAACATACGTTCAAGAACGTAATCGTTTCCTTCCAAATCGGGTTGAATTTTGTCGTTTGCCTTAAAAACTTGTTTTTCTCTTTCTAGCAATTGTAACCCAACATAAGCACTTCCCAGATCTCCAGTTACGACAAGTAAATCATTTTCTTTGGCTCCATTTCTGTACACTAATTCGTCTTCGTCTGCAACTCCCATTGCCGTAATATTGATTATCAACCCAGAAAGTGAAGAAGTTGTATCTCCTCCAATTACTTCCAATCCATATAGTTTTGCCGCTAATAAAATCCCTTCATATAATTCGTCAATAGCCTCAACTGGAAAACGGCTAGAAAAACTAAGTGCAACCGTAATTGCTTTTGGCTGGGCATTCATTGCCACAATATCCGACACATTAACAACTACAGCTTTGTATCCCAAATGCTTTAGGGGAGTGTAACTCATATCAAAATGAACTCCTTCGGTCAATGTATCAGTTGTGATTACCGTTTTTTTGTTTCCAAAATCTACCACAGCAGCATCATCCCCTATTCCTTTGATTATGTCTTTATCTGTCAACTTAATTTTTTCAGTCAGTCTTTTGATAAATCCAAACTCTCCTAATTCGCTTATGTTTGTGTGATTGTTTTCCATAGTGCAAAATTAGTGATAATATGTGTTATGAAAACTCTTTTACAAAAAAATAGTTTCTCTTCTTTGGATACTGTGTATTATTGGTATTTTTATTCAATCTAAATTGAAAAAACAATGAAAAAAATCGGAATCATACTTATCTCATCTTTACTATTATTGAGTTGTGGCGAAGAAAAACCAACTATTGAGCAAGCTATTGAGCAAAAGTGTGCCTGCTTAGAATTATTGAACGAAGAAAAAAACAACATTTTAGAAGTATTGAATTGTTCAGATGAAATAGCAAACAAAGCTGAATTTGCTCAGCTGGATCCTCAGGAAATTGCAGAAGGAATGGAGAAGTTTTGTCCCAATGCAGCACTTCCATATGACCAAATACAGCAGTAAAGTCTGAGCTAAATCATATTTAAAAGTCGATTTTTATTCCTATTTTTAGGTTCTTAAAATTTCGAACATAAATTTTAACCAAACAAATGAAAACAAGCTGGGAAAATATCTTTTCATTGCTGCTATCTGTGATTATTAAAAATCCAGAGTAGTTAGGCGATTTACGTCCGTTTTTCATTTAATTTTCCTATTAATTTATTACATTTAAATATGCCTAGATATCACAAATTGGGTAATATCCCACCAAAGAGACACACGGTTTTCAAAAAACCAGACGGAAGTTTTTATTACGAAGAACTTTTCGGTACAATAGGTTTTGACGGAATGTCTTCCCTTTTATACCACACTCAAAGACCAACTCAGGTTAAAGAAGTCGTGAAATCTTACTCGGTTGAACCAAAAATTGCGGTGGCAAAGAACATGAAATCCATTTCCTTGAAAGGATATAAAGTTCCGCCAATCAATGATTTCTTGGACAGTAGAAAGTGTGTGTTGATGAACTCAGATTGTCAGATTACTTTGGCTGCTCCCAAACAATCACTAACCGAGTATTTTTATAAAAATACCGACAGTGACGAAGTAATTTTCATCCACAAGGGAACTGGGAAATTAAGAACAATGTTAGGAAACATTGATTTTGAATATGGCGACTATTTAGTAATTCCTAGAGGAATGATTTATCAAATTAGCTTTGATAATGAAGATAACAGATTGTTTATCGTAGAATCTAAAAGTCCTATTTATACCCCAAAAAGATACAGAAATTGGTTTGGACAACACTTAGAACATTCACCATTCTGCGAAAGAGATCTTCACGGACCATCAGAATTGGAAACTTTTGACGAACAAGGAGATTTTTTGGTAAAAGTGAAAAAGCAAGACATGATTCACGAATACAATTATGCCGCTCACCCCTTTAGTGTGGTAGGTTGGGATGGTTATAATTTTCCTTATAAATTTTCGATTCACGATTTTGAACCCATTACGGGAAGAGTGCATCAACCGCCTCCAGTTCACCAAACATTCGAGACAGATACGTTTGTAATTTGTTCCTTCGTACCAAGATTATACGATTATCATCCGCAGGCAGTTCCTGCTCCCTACAACCACAGTAATATAGATTCTGATGAAGTGTTGTATTATGTAGATGGAGATTTTATGAGCAGAAATAACATTGAACAAGGACAAATAACACTTCACCCGGCTGGAATTCCTCACGGACCTCACCCTGGAACTATGGAAAAAAGTATTGGACAAAAAGAGACCCAAGAATTAGCAGTCATGGTAGATACTTTTAAACCCTTAATGGTGACGGAGGAAGCTGTGAAATTGCAAGATGGGGATTATTATAAGAGTTGGTTGGACCACTAAAACGAGAATATTACTTAAGAATCTCCCCTCTTGAGAGGCGAATAAAAGGGGTGTGTTTCTTCATTGAAACCACTTTAAAATAAAATAACTGAATTTCAAAAAATAACTATGAGTTTTCAAAATAGATTGTAATCTCTATTCTTGATTCTCTTTTCTGAATAAAACAACAAACCATGAGCAAAGTAAAAAACGTAGAATACGGATTAGAAAAAATATTTGAAGGAGCACAAGATTTCTTGCCGCTTTTGGGAACTGATTATGTAGAATTTATTGTGGGAAATGCCAAACAAGCAGCCCACTTTTACAAAACAGCATTTGGTTTTCAATCCTATGCCTATAAAGGATTGGAAACTGGGTGTAAAGACTACGCTTCTTATGTGTTGAAACAAGACAAAATAAGAATTGTGTTGACTACTCCTCTTAATTCTAAATCTTGGATGAATGACCACTTGGCAAAACATGGAGATGGAGTGAAAATAACTGCACTGTGGGTAGAGGATGCAAAAAAATCGTGGGAAGAAACTACCAAAAGAGGTGCAAAATCTTACATGGAACCAACTGTAGAAAAAGACGAATATGGTGAAGTAGTGAGGGCTGGAATCTATACTTACGGAGAAACTGTGCACATGTTTGTAGAGAGAAAAAACTACAATGGTGCATTTTTACCTGGTTATAAAAAATGGGAATCGGATTATAATCCAGAACCAACAGGGCTTAAATTTATTGACCACATGGTAGGAAATGTAGGTTGGAACGAAATGAATACTTGGGTAAAATGGTATGAAGATGTAATGGGGTTTGTTAACTTCTTATCCTTTGACGACAAGCAAATTACAACAGAATACTCTGCACTTATGAGTAAAGTAATGAGTAATGGAAATGGAAGAATTAAATTCCCAATAAACGAACCAGCCGAGGGGAAAAAGAAATCTCAAATTGAGGAGTATTTGGACTTTTACGAAGGACCAGGAGTGCAACATATTGCCATGGCAACCAATGACATTTTGGATACGGTTGCAAAAATGAGAGCAAGAGGAATTGAGTTTCTTTCTACTCCACCAGAAGAATATTACAAAGCTGTACCGGGAAGATTGCAAGAACACAATCATGAATTAGGAGAAGATATTGAGAAATTAAAATCTCTCGGAATAATGATAGATGCAGATGAAGAAGGATATTTATTGCAAATATTTACCAAACCAATTGAAGACAGACCAACCTTATTTTTTGAGATAATTCAAAGAATGGGAGCTAGAGGATTTGGTGCAGGAAACTTCAAAGCTTTATTCGAATCTATTGAAAGAGAGCAAGCTAAGAGAGGAACTTTATAAAAGCAAGGAATCTCCCCTCTTGAGAGGGGAATAAGGGGTGTGTTATTTTCATCAAGCTTAAATAGCATTTCCCAAATCACTCTTTGAGACATCTCGATAAGTCGTGACCATCAAGGTTTAGATTAATTTTAAAAAAAGAACAGTGAACAGAGAAGAATTATTAGCCGCAATAGACAAAAAATATGAAGCAATGGGTCAAAACCCAGATGTTCATTTGTCGGGATTGTTGCATGCAGAACCTATGACTTATTGGGATTTTGCGCAAGTAGATGCTTTATTGAGTTTGCAAACTCAAAGAACGCAATTGAAAGACGAAATGGTATTTATTATGTACCACCAAGTAAATGAATTGTTGTTCAAAATGATATTGTGGGAGATCAAGCAAATAGCAGACGAAGAAAAAATTGAACCTGAAAAATTCACTATGCATCTTGGGCGAATTAGCCGTTATTTTGATGTCCTTGCCAATTCCTTTACCGTAATGGGAGATGGAATGGAGCTCGAACAATACATGAAATTCCGAGATACTTTGACACCTGCAAGTGGTTTTCAGTCAGCTCAATACAGGATGATTGAAATTTCTTCTACGGAATTGATAAACTTAATAGACCTAAGATTTAGAGCTGATATTGATAGAAATACTCCCTACGAACATGCGTTTGAACACATGTATTGGCAAGCTGCAGGAAAAGATTTTAAAACAGGAAAAAAGAATGCATTGTTAGTGAATTTTGAGAAAAAGTACAAACACAAACTACTTGGTTTTATGGAGGAGTACAATACTGTAAACCTGTGGACAAAGTTTAAACAACTGCCTGAGTCGTATCAAAAAGATGTTACATTAGTAAATGCTATGCGTCACTATGATTATACGGTAAACATAAAATGGGTGATGCATCATTACCATGCCGCAGCCAAATACCTTGGAACTGCTGCTGCAACTGGCGGAAGCGACTGGCATAAATACATGCATCCTAAATACCAAAAACGTATTTTCTTCCCAGATTTATGGAAAAAAGAAGAGACTGACAACTGGGGAGTTACAAACCTAGAACACATTAATATACTGACTGAATTATAATATAACGATATGATTAATTTTGAATACCTAGAAGCTAATAAAGCTAAATTGCGTGAGGAATATATGACTGCAAAGCCATTTCCGAGCATTGCGATTGATAATTTCTGTGATGAAGCAAAACTAAATGCTTTGGTAGATAATGTACCAGACATTGAAACAAAAAGTGCTGATTATGCATTTTCTAAAAATAAATTTGAGAAGTCAAAAATAAAAGAAATTGCTCCTGAGTTTGAGGAATTTCATAGAGAAATGACCTCAGATAGATTCAAAGAAATACTAAAATATATTACTGGAGAAGATGTATTTGTAGATCCCGATTTGTACGGAGGTGGAATTCACCAAGGGAAAGAAGGAAGTTTCTTGGATATGCACGTAGATTTCAATTATCATCCGCTTAAACCAACTTGGTACCGTAACTTGAACATTTTGTTATACTTGAACAGAGAATGGAAAGAAGAATACGGAGGACATTTGAAATTGGAACACAGCATGACAGGCGAAAAAGCGGAAATTGGCGTTCCATTTAATAGATTGGCAATTATGCAGTGCAGAGGATATACATTACACGGTTACGACAAAATTAATTTCCCTCCCGGAAAAGCTCGTTTATCAATGGCAACTTATGCTTTTTCTATTCACGAAAAACAGCAAGAATCTGCCAGAACTACCAAATGGAAAGTAGATAAAAGCAATCCAGTAAAGTACATTTTATCTAAACTTTGGGTTCCTGCCGTGAAGGTTAAGAGTATTTTCTTTAAGAGTAAAACTGGGGATCATTAAGAATAGCTTACTAAAACGAAAAAGGAGAAATTCACTAGTGAATTTCTCCTTTTTTTTATTTGGTATGTTTATTTTTATGTGTCACTTCTGTCCTCGACACAAAACAATCTCCTTTTCAGTCGATTATTTCACTCGAACTGACAGTGAAATTCGGTTGTCAGTTCCAGTGTTTTGAAATTGCGACAGCTATTTCACAATGTAGCAAGAACGAATCTTAAATCCTAAGCCTTAAAGCAAAACGGTTCTAAGTCAAACGATAAGCTATCCTTTAAAAACTCCAATCATACGTATCAATCTCAGTCAAACAAGCAACTAGGATATCAATACTCCCTTTAATATCGCTTTTGTTAGCCATTTCTATAGACTGGTGAATGTGACGAGTAGGAATTGAAACCGCTCCAGCAATAGAACCTCCTGGAGTCATTCTTTGGATTCCTGCAGTGTCGGTTCCGCCAGCTGTAAGTATTTCTGGTTGCCAAGTGATGTTATTTTTATCAGCCGTCTTTTTCATAAATGCAACCATTCTGTGGTCACAGATTGTTTGCGAATCCATAATTTTGATGGCCGTTCCTTTTCCAAGTTCGGTTACTTTTTCGTGAGCTGCCGCTCCAGGAACATCAAATGCAATAGTTGTATCGATTCCAAAACCAAAATCTGGGTTTATGTTTAATGCAGAAACATTTGCTCCTCTCAATCCTACTTCTTCTTGCACGGTAAATACGGCATACACATCATACGGAACTGTTTTAAGCTGTTTCAATACCTCGATAAGGATATAAACAGAAACACGATTATCAATTGATTTGCAATTCACACAATCACCCATTTCGATCAATTGCCTTTCTCTCGTAATTGGATTTCCTACTTCAATGTATTTCTCTACTTCTTCTTTATTCATTCCCATATCAATGAAATAATCAGTTGACTTTGGAACTTTATTTCTCTCTTCGGCAGTCATAACATGAATGGGTTTAGAACCCATCACTCCCATCAAATCTTTCTTTCCGTGCACAATTACTCTTTGTGCAGTCAATGTTTTTGGATCAAATCCTCCAAGCGTATGAAAACGGACAAATCCATTGTCGTCAATGTGAGTCACAATGAATCCAATTTCATCCATGTGAGCACCCAGCATCACTTTTTTAGAGCTGTCTTTTCCTTTTTTGATAGCTGTTACATTCCCCAAATTATCAATAGAAAACTCATCTACAAGCGATTCTATTTCTCTCAGCACAAGAGTTCTTACTCTGTTTTCGAATCCTGGAGCTCCAGCAGTTTCGCATATTTCTGCGAGTAATTTTACGTCTATCATAGTTATTGCTTTTTAGGTTTTCGAATCAATAAAAACTGACCCAAAATTATTAATGAGGTACTCATAATACTACTTAGTACCGCTTTCAAAATTATTAATGGCATTCTTGTAAAGCTAAATTCTTCAAGTAAAAATAGCCAAACGAAGAATAGAAAAGAGAGTAAAAGACTATAGGTTAGATATTTCTGTAAATCTTCCGTATACACTGTCAATTCTTCTATTTCTTCTATCGGACTATCGGACTGTAACCTCCTTAATAGAAAAGGTCTCGCAAATGCCATAAATAAACATGCCGAAGCATGAATTCCTCCCGTATTTTGAAACATATCTATCGTCAAACCCAAGACCAAAGCAACAACCAGCAATATATACTTGGATATATTAACCGGAAAAGTTAGCAAAAACGAGATATATACAACCACAGATATATAAGGAGTCATGAAGCCAAACCCTATTTGGTTAACAACAAATATTTGTAAAAATATAAGGAGTGCAAATCGGATAATATTTATTATGATCAACTTCATTCTGCTCGTAGTTCTTGAAGAGAGTCTAATTCCTCTTTGTAGGTGTTTTTAACAACAAAAACATTATTAACAGAATGAAAATCCACACTTGTTTTAACTTTAAGTAAGTGATTGTTACTTCCTGCTTGCTTCAATACATGAGTAACAGTTCCTACCACTTCATTGGGAGGGAAAAATCCTGAGCCTCCTTGAGTCAAAATCGTATCACCTATCTTTACTTTAAAATAAGTCGGAATTCCTTTCACAGACATCTGATTAATTTCATCACTTTTATCCCAGTACAAATCTCCTCTGCAACTATCATTCATTGGAATCACTGGTACAATAAAATCGGAATTCATTAAGCTAATGACCGTGGAATAATGTTGTGAAACATCTCGCACAAAACCTACAATGCCTCTTGAAGAAACTATTCCCATTTCTTTTGTTACTTTTTTATTTTTACCAACATCAAGAGTCAGTATATTATTTCTTGTACGAGTAGAGTTTTGTATCACTATCGAAGGCTGAAACAAGTATTTTTTCTTGTAAACATTTTTGTCAATTACTATCTCATTCTCTGAAACAATGGTATAATTATGAAATGATTCTTGTTTCAAACTGGCGTTTTGTATTGCCAAAGTTTTGTTCACCTCTTTAAGTCCAAAATAATCCTTGAAAGACTTTCCTTTCTGAAAAAGCCAACCAGAGAGAGATGCACTAGAGTTTAAATAACTTGCCTGCTGATAGCTTGAATTAGATGCTATGAAATTAAATACAACTAATTGCAGTAAAATAAAAAACATGAAAAACTTAATTTTATTAAAAAATAAGAACAAATTTTTCATGTGATGGTAATTGTAAGTCTTGAAACGGAATTAGATTCCTTTCATCAAAAATTGAAATTTATCAATGTTATTAAGTGCAATTCCCGTACCTCTCACTACGGATCTCAATGGCTCGTCTGCAATATGAATGGGAAGCTGTGTTCTCAATGAAAATCTCTTATCAAGTCCCCTCAACAGAGATCCTCCTCCAGCTAAATAAATACCTGTTTTATATATATCTGCTGACAATTCTGGTGGAGTCATCTCAAGCGCAGATAAAATAGCTTCTTCAATCTTTGTTATTGATTTATCCAAGCATCCTGCGATTTCTTTGTACGAAATAGTAATCTCCTTAGGAATTCCCGTCATCAAATCTCTTCCTCTTACAGCATAATCCTCTGGCGGATCGTCCAATTCATTAGTAGCTGCTCCCACCTCAATCTTAATCATTTCAGCAGTTCTCTCTCCTATCAAGATATTATGTTGCCTTCTCATGTATTCCTCAATATCAGCAGTAAAATCATCTCCTGCTACTCTGATAGATTTGTCACACACAATACCTCCCAATGCAATAACTGCAATCTCGGAGGTTCCTCCTCCAATGTCAATAATCATGTTCCCCATCGGTTCCTGCACATCAATCCCAATTCCAATTGCGGCTGCCATTGGTTCGTGAATTAAATAAACTTCTCTGGCTCCAGCATGTTGAGCAGAATCACTCACTGCTCGCTTCTCCACTTCAGTGATTCCAGAAGGAATACAAATCATCATTCTCATTTTAGACAACCCAGAAAACATGCTTTTTTTCTCTTGTGTCATCCTGATCATTCCTTTAATCATGGCTTCTGTTGCCTTATAATCTGCAATCACACCATCTTTAAGCGGACGAATTGTTTTGATGTTTTCGTGTGTTTTTCCATGCATTTGTTGCGCTCTTTTACCAATCGCAATAATGTTATCTGTTTTGATATCCATAGCAACTATGGAAGGTTCATCTACCACAATTTTTCCGTTCTGGATAATGATAGTGTTAGCTGTTCCTAAGTCAATCGCAATTTCTTGCTGGAATAAGTTAAATAAACCCATTTATTATTAGTGTTTAAAGTGTCTGGTTCCCGTGAAAACCATTGAAATGTTATTTTTATTACAATAATCAATAGATAATTGATCTTTTATAGAACCTCCTGGCTGCACCACTGCTTTTATCCCTTCTTTTCCTGCTATTTCAACACAATCGGGGAATGGAAAAAATGCATCAGAAGCCATGACTGCTCCATTCAAATCAAATCCAAAAGACTTTGCTTTGTGTATAGCTTGATTCAATGCATCAACTCTTGATGTTTGTCCAGTTCCACTTGCAAATAATTGCCCTCCTTTTGATAATACAATTGTATTCGATTTTGTGTTTTTACATATTTTACTTGCAAACTCTAAGTCAGCCAATTCATCAACACTTGGTGCAGTTTCTGTTACTGTTTTGAACTCTGATTTCCTGTCAGTGATCATATCTTTATCCTGCACAAGAACTCCGTTCAAGATCGACCTCATTTGAGAGCTAGGCAATTCAAATTGCTTTTGAACCAAAATAATTCTATTCTTTTTTCCTTTCAAAATTTCCAACGCCTCCGGAGAATACGAAGGTGCAATTACAACTTCACAAAACAAGGTGTGGATCTTATCTGCTGATGATTTATCAATCTCAGTGTTAGAAATTAAAACTCCTCCAAATGCTGAAACAGGATCCCCTGCTAATGCATCAGAATAGGCTTCTGTTAAAGTCGCTCTAGTTGCAATTCCACAAGCATTATTATGCTTAAGGATAGCGAAAGTTGGCTTGTCTTCTTTAAATTCTAGAATCAAATTAATTGCTGCATCTACATCTAGCAAATTGTTGTAAGACAATTCTTTACCATGAAGCTTGTCAAAAAAGCTTTCCAAATCTCCAAAGAAAACACCCTTTTGATGAGGATTTTCTCCGTAACGCAGAGTCTTCGCATTTTTTTCACTGATTTTGAGCGAAGTAATTGCTTGATTTTGGTTAAAATAATTAAATATTGAACTGTCATAATGAGAAGAAACATTGAATGAATCAGCCGCAAAACTTTTTCTATCTTCCAAAGAAGTCTCTCCATTCTTTTCATTCAATAATGCCAAGAATTTATCATATTGGCTCATTGAAGACAAAATAGTAACATCTTTATAATTCTTAGCTGCAGCCCTAATCAGAGAAATACCTCCGATATCGATTTTTTCAATAATATCCTGTTCGCTTGCTCCTGATTTTACTGTTTCTTCAAAAGGATATAAATCTACAATCACCAAATCCAATTCAGGAATGGAAAACTCTTTCATTTCTTGTTTGTCGCTATCGTTATCTCTTCTAGACAAAATACCTCCAAAAACCTTAGGGTGAAGGGTTTTTACTCTCCCTCCCAATATTGAAGGGTAGGAAGTTAAATCTTCAACAGGCACTACCTCTATTCCTAACTCTTCAATAAATTTTTGGGTTCCTCCCGTAGAGTATAGAGTAACACCTAGTTTGTTTAGTTTTTCAACTATAGGCTTTAATCCGTCTTTATGAAACACAGAAATTAAAGCTGATTTAATGGTTTTTTGGGACATTTTTTTTCTCTTTTCACAAAGATAAGGATATACTTTGATTTCTAATCAAATTAGGAACTTATTTGGAATATTATTTTTTAGCGTCAAATCCCTACCACAATTGACTTTCACAAAAATAAACGAGAGGTAAATCTATCTTTTAAAATCTTTTTAGCTAGATATTTGGTTACAACATAAAAATATTTCTATATTTGCAAACCCAATTGAAAAGGGGCAATTAGCTCAGTTGGTTCAGAGCACCTCGTTTACACCGAGGGGGTCGGGGGTTCGAATCCCTCATTGCCCACAAAAAAAAGCTTTCTCGAAATTATCGAGGAAGCTTTTTTACTTTGTGGCAAATTGACTTGTTACTTTGTCACAATCATTTTCTTCGTGATTCTATCTCCATTTACGATCAAAGAATAAAAATAAATTCCTGAATTCAGGTCTGCAGTATTTATTTCTAATGAATAATTCCCAGGATTTCTTTTCCCTTGAACTGACGTAAAAACTTTTTTCCCAGTAATGTCAATCATTTCTATTAATGCGCTACTCTCATTTTCCAGAGAATAAGAAATAGTCGTAATTCCGCTTGCAGGGTTAGGATAATTTTGAAATAAACTTGATTTTTTTTCCAACTCAATTGTACTAAAAGAATTTTCTTGTCTCAAAAATAAATCAATATCTACTGCCTCAAATTCTGTCGCTCCATAAGCCAAAAACGGAATGTAACGTCCATTCCAGCCATTTCCATTGTAATTGTATCTCACGGTTCTATGCACTTTTCCAGATCCAGTATAATCTCCAGGAATATAGTTATGAAAAGTTGCGTCTCCATTGTGCTCAGCTACCACTTGTGTGTAAGAACCAATTCTTTCTCCCAAGGTATCGGTAGGCAAATAAGCTCCTCCTGGCTTAAAGTCGATAGTAATCGCAAAAATTGAAGGCACTGCTAATCCATTTGCAAATGCCTTTGGATAAATTAGACCATTAGCAATTGTATCACTTAATACTAGAGGCACTTTAAATTCTGCAAGCACACCAAAAGGCTCTCTTGCTGTAGAATCCCACAATAACCTTCGATATCTTGCCGTGTCGTTACTAGACGGATATCTTGTGGATTGATTCCTAAAAAATCCTACTTGACTTAGGTTGTTAGCTCCTCTTGGAACCACTCTGTAAATCAAAGTATCAACATGCCCTGCTGATCCTTTAGAGTAACGTCCGTAAGTTGCAATTGTATCAATCATGGTATTCAGGGAAATATCAAATCCATCAACAGCCCCGCCAATTCCTGCATTAATAACCTCTGAACTTAAATCAAAAGTCATCCCAAAGGAATGAATAAAAGGTATTCCTAATCCTGAGCTGTAAGGAGCAAAAACCGAAGTGTCAGGGAATAAAAAATAATAATCATAATCTGGCACAGAGGAGTAGTAGTTGGCCGTCATATCAATAAAATTAACCCTTTGACCAATGGTACTTCTATTTGTTGATTGATTTAATATTCTTAAGGTTCTGCCAGAATGATGAGCGGGCGCTTCCATTGAATAATCGTTTGATTGAAATTCAGCAGGCGTTTGACAAAAACTAATAGATGATGCTAAAAAGGCTGTAAAAGAGAGTACTGCTATTTTCATAATTTGATGATTTTAGAATGATTAATATATTTCAATATAAGAAATTTAACGCACAAAAAAAGCCTCAATCTTTCGATTGAGGCTTTTCTCTCTAATATTTAGTCTAATAATTATTACTTAGTAACAACCATTTTCTTCGTGATTTTGTTTCCATTCACAACAACAGAATAGAAATAAATTCCTGAGTTCAACTCAGCAGTATTGATTTCTATTGAGTAGTTACCTGCATTTTGGTTCCCTTCGAAACTTGCTGCTACAGTTTTTCCTGTTACATCAATCATTTCGAAAGATACGTTAGCATCATTTTGTAAGGAATAAGATACAGTAGTCATCCCGTTTGTAGGGTTAGGATAGTTTTGGAATAAAGAAGCTTCGTTAGTTTCTTCATCAATTGACAATGAGTTTGTTTGAGAAAGAACTGACTCAATATCAAAGTTATCAGACTGACCTGCACCAAACTGGTATACAGTTGCGTAGTATCTTCTTGCTGGTGGTGTATCATACTTCGCAAATTTTGTGAAGAATGCCGCTCCATTTCTGTCGTTTTTGATATAACTCATCAAAGTACCATCTCCATTTGCTTCCGTAGTATAAACTCTAAACATTCCCAACTGCTTGTTGATTGTATCAGCAGTAGTATAAGAACCTCCAGGAATAAATTGCAATACAATTGAATATCTGCTATCTACCGTAGCTCCTGCTGGAAACTTCATGTACATTGTTCCATTTGCAAGTGTGTCTGCTGGATCTATAGCGATTTTGTAAGATGCATTTGCATTTAATACTTCGTCTGTATTTGTGTCTCTTTCGATTGCAAATCCTCTGATTGTATCTACTCCCCATGGCGCATAAAATGCATCAGTCAATAAAAAATCTCCAATGTAATCAACAACAGTTACTAAAAGTGTATCTGTGTATCCATAACTACCTTGGCTGTAAAAACCAAAAACATTAATTGAATCTAAAGTTGCTGTCATTGTTGGATCAAATCCATCATCAGCTCCTCCAATTTGAGCATTTACCACTTCAGAACTAAGATCAAATGTTTGAGCTATTCCGTGTAAGTATGTATAGTTAATTACTCCACCATTGTATTCTGCTGGTGTAGTTGAATCTGGAAACAAAGTTCTGAAAAATCCAGAAGGTGTTGAAGAGTAGTAATCAACATGTGCATCATTGAAGTTTACCATGTGATTAACTATTGTTGTTCTAGAAACACCATTTGCAGATTTTTTAACTGCTGCAGATTTCACTGGAGTCTGAAAATTGTTGTGTGCCTTTAGGGCTGTATTAGCTTGAGCAAACATTGCAGAACCTATTAAAGTACTTGCAAGGATTAAGTAAATTTTTTTCATTGTTTTATTGTGTTTTAATATTATTGATAGTCTCAAATATAAGACTTAAATTTCACAAAAGCATAATCCTTATAAATTTTTTTCTTAATTTAGACAATATAATAACCCTTTTAAAAATCAATATGAAAAAAACAATACTCTCTATGTTGGCGGTTTCACTCTTTGTGGGAGCTAACGCTCAGTCCAACAAAAGCTTTCCAAAAGCAAGTTTGGATATTGCTGTAAAATCTCAACCAAAGTCTGACGGTTCTGAGGTTATTACTGGCCCTTTTGCTCAAACACCCATGACAAGATCAATTACAGCTTCTGAGGTTATCGGGACTACTGTGTACGATTTGCAAACGAACGGAACAAGCCAAAGAAGAATTATAAATCACAATGACGGAACCATTTCTGCAACATGGACTATGGATAATGGAGCCTCTCCGTACGCAAATCGTGGAGCAGGTTACAACTACCGAACTGCAACATCATGGGGTGCATTTCCAAGTTCTAAAGTAGAAACTACAAGAAATGGATGGCCAGCACTAGCTTCTGGAGCAACAAAAGACAATGAAATTATCGTCAGTCACTCTGGAACAGGAGGTTTGACTTTAAACCAAAGGAGCACAAAAGGAACCGGTTTATGGAAAGAGACAATTATTCCTACAACAATACCGACAGGTTTTGATGTTTTGTGGCCAAGAGCAGTAGTTGGCGGTTCAAAAGATAGTACATTACATGTAATTGCTATTGTGAGATCATCTACGACTGGAGGTCCTGCTTTCAAAGGTTTAACTAATGCATTGGTTTATTACAGATCGCAAAATTTAGGATTAACATGGGATATTCAAGACTCAATCCTACCCGGATTAGATTCTAATTTCTTCACGTTTGTTTCTGCAGATGCATATTCAATTGATGCAAGAGGAACAACTGTAGCAATTGCTTCTTACAACTCTTGGGGAGATGTATTGGTTTTCAAATCCTTGAATAACGGAAACACTTGGACAAAAACTATTGTAAACGATTTTCCAATCAATAAATATGTGATTGATCAAGGTTCTGATTTCAATGGAGATGGTTCTTTTGATACTATTTTATCTTGTGACGGAGCAGGATCAATGCTTATTGATAACGTGGGAGACGTGCATGTGTTTTTTGGATTAGCGAGAGTACTAGATGCTGATACTACTGATGACGGAACTTCTTATTTCCCAGGAACTAACGGTTTAGCTTATTGGAACGAAAACTTTGGACCGGATTCTACTGAGGTGATTGCAGGTGCAGAAGATTTGGATATGAACGGAACACTAGATTTGGGAACATCTTTAGCTTCTTACCAAGTTGGATTATCAAGTATGCCAAGTTGTGGGGTAGATGCTAATAACAATGTGTATTTAGTTTATTCTGCAACAGCAGAAAGTCACTCAAATGGAACGCAAGTTTACAGACATCTTTATGTAATGAGTTCAAGTGACGGAGGAACTACCTGGTCTGATCCTGAAGATTACACTCCAGATTTTGAATTTTCAATTTATGAAGCTGTATATCCGTCTATGGCAAAAAATGTAGATGATCACCTTCATATCATTTATATGAGAGATTTTGAGCCAGGACATTCTATTTCTGGTGACCTAGACCCTGCGTCAATTCAAGACATTGTTTATTTGAAATTAGACACTGCACTTAATGAATTATTCTCATCTATTGATGAAAAAGTAGCTGATTATGAAGTAAATCTATTCCCAAATCCTGCAAATTCAATTCTGAATGTAGCAGTAGAGACTAAAACTAGCGTAGTGGATGACGTTACTGTTTCTGTAATTGATGCTGTGGGAAGAACTGTAAATACGTTTGGAGATAAGTTAATAGGAACTTCAGCTAAGTTCTCTATGGATGTTTCTGGACTTACTGATGGAATTTATTTTGTAAGAATTCAATCTAAAAGTGGATTGGTTACAAAATCTTTTGTGAAAAAATAATCACAATCCTGATTTATAAAAAGAGCCTGAACTCATTAGTGAGATCAGGCTCTTTTTTTTACCTTTGATTCACAAACTACAACCATGCAAGTCAAAATTTCAGCAGTAATCATTACTTTTAACGAGGAAAAAAACATTGGGAGATGTCTTGAATCTTTGAAGGATATTGCAGATGAAATTGTGGTAGTCGATTCGTTTTCTGAAGACAGAACTAAGGAAATATGCGAACTACAAGGTGCTAAATTTATCACACATAAATTTGAAGGTCACATCCAACAAAAAAACTGGGCAATCACCCAAGCTTCGAATAAAGTAGTGCTTTCACTTGATGCTGACGAAGCTCTTTCGGACAATTTAAAATCCTCCATTTTGGAAGTGAAAAACAACTGGAATGCAGAGGGCTATTCTTTTAACAGAATGACAAATTATTGCGGTAAATGGATTAAACATGGATTATGGTATCCAGATGTAAAACTAAGGATGTGGGATTCGAGTAAAGGAAAGTGGGGTGGAAAAAATCCTCATGACACTTATATGTTAGAAAAAAACGCAATCAAAAAACACCTGAAAGGTGATCTATTGCACTACAGTTATTACTCAATAGAGGAACATCAATTGCAAGCGGACAAATTTGCAAAAATTGCTGCAGGTGCCTATCATGAAGCTGGAAAAAAATCAAGTATTTTTAAAGTTATATTTAGCCCAATATCTCGTTTTTTATCGAGCTATGTTTTTAATAGAGGATTCCTTGACGGAAAAGCTGGGTGGACTATTGCTTTAATTTCCTACAAAGAAACTAAGCAGAAATATAAGTTACTCAGAGATTTACAAAAAAGCTGAAAATTCTGTCTTCACATTCTCTAAAGTTTCAAAAATCTCTTCGGATTCCATAGAAGTTACTAATTTCATTCTGACTGGCTTAAAATCTCTTATTCCTTTGAAATAATTGGAGTAATGTCTTCTCATTTCCACAATTCCTTCGCGTTCTCCTTTCCACTCCAAAGACATTTTGAGGTGTTTTTT
>JBDMYC010000185.1:0-3211 GCA_039770535.1 Flavobacteriales bacterium | reverse complement strand
TCTACCATGTCTTCAATAATCCCAGTCATTCCTTGTACTTGAGAAATAATTCTCTGTAGCGAATCTTTCAAATCTGCATTTCTTAATCGATTTCTGTAGGATTTGTTAGCATCTGCTTCAGCTTGTTTTAGTTCTTCAATTTCCCTTTCTTGGTCAGCTTTTGTGCTTTTTATTTTACTGTTTTTGTATCCAAATAGAATGTTCCAGGCATTACTCATTCCTTCAGCATTGCTAAAAGCATCTTCAGCTCTTTTCAATTCTCTTTTTGCTTTCGCAATAATTTCTAGTTCTTCTTTGTTAAGTTCTTGTAATTTAGAGAATTCACCTCCAGCATTGTCCAACATTGAACGCAGGTGAAGCATCAATTCTTGTAAATCTTGCTCACTTTCTTTTACATCTCCATTTATGGTTTCAAAATTAGAATCAATGATATTTACAACTATTTCTTCTTGAGATTTATTGTCGTTTGCTGCCGTTTCTATTTTGCTTTCTATGTCATCTAATTTAGATATTATATCAGAAGATTTTTTCTTGTCTAATTTCGCTTTTAAGGATTTTATTTTACTGTCATCTCCTAATTGAGATAATAAATCAAAACTTTCGTCTGCCATCTTTGTTGGTGTGTTTGTTTACTAGATTAATTATATAGGTTAAATATAAATTAATTTGAGGTATTTTTTAGTTATTTTCTTTAAAATTTGTTTGGAAGAGAGGGACAATAACACTCATTTTTAATTTGTTAGTATCGACCTTTATTATATTCAACTGAAGTCTGGAGAACTTTTGACCCAGGGAATACGAAAAAAGTAAAAGGTGTGTTTATCGTATCACGCCCAAAGAGAAGTTCGTAGTCTATTCTCATGAGTTAGACTAAATCTTCACATTGTTAAAAAGATTGACAAAAAATTACTTTTAAACTTATAGAATTATACTATTTTTACTGCATGAGTGAATTTGTTGTTTCGGCAAGAAAATATAGACCTAATACTTTTGATTCTGTTATAGGACAGGATTCAATCACATCTACCTTAGAAAACGCTATTTCGACTGGTCAAATGGCTCAGGCTTACCTATTTTGTGGTCCGAGAGGAGTTGGAAAAACATCTTGTGCAAGGATTTTTGCTAAGATAATTAACAAAGATTCCATTGCCGAAGGAGAAGATTTATCTTTTAATGTATTTGAGTTGGATGCTGCATCCAATAATTCAGTCGAAGACATTAGGTATATCACAGATCAGGTTCGTATTCCGCCACAAGTAGGAAAATACAAAGTATATATCATAGATGAGGTTCACATGCTGTCTTCGCAAGCATTCAATGCTTTTCTTAAGACACTAGAAGAACCACCACCACATGCTATTTTTATCCTTGCAACTACTGAGAAACATAAAATTATTCCTACCATTCTCTCGAGATGTCAAGTCTATAATTTTAATAGAATTCAGGTAGAAGATATGGTATCGCACTTGGAAAGCATTGCTCAAAAGGAGGGAATAACATACGAAAAAGAGGCTTTGTTTGTCATTGCAGAAAAAGCGGATGGTGCACTTAGAGATTCATTATCTATTTTCGACCAAATTGTAAACTTTAGTAACAGAAACATTACTTACAAATCTGTAATTGACAATCTAAATGTATTGGATTATAATTACTATTTCAAATTAGTAGATTCTATCAATCAGGGAGATATTCCAAGTTGTCTGTTGACTTTTTCTGATATATTGAGTCACGGATTTGATGGACATCATTTTATCACAGGTTTAGGAAGTCATTTCAGAGATTTATTAGTTTCGAAAGATATTGCCACAGTAGAGTTGCTAGAAGTAAGTGACTCTGTAAGAGAAAAATACGTAAGTCAAAGCAAATCAACCGAAATGAGGTTGTTGATCAAAGGATTGGAGATAATTGCAGATTCGGATACGAATTATAAGACTAGTAAAAACCACCGACTCCTTGTTGAATTGACTTTGATTAAATTATGCTCACTCTCACAAGGTGAGCAAAAAAAAAATCTAGTAACTAAAGATAAACCCATTCCGCTTGTTACCATATCTCAACTGAGAGCACAAGGAAAAACTGTAGATACTATTCCAAGTTCACAAACTATTCCGAAAAAGGAAGTAGTAAAAGAAAAAACAGGAACATCAATTCCGGTAAAGGAGCCTCTTGTAGAGAAATACACTTCATCAAAAGTAGAATCCGAAATAACAGTCACTAGTGTAGCTGGAGAAGCTGTAAATGCTGAACCTACTCGGGAGAAGAAAAAGAAAGTGAAATTTACTGGTTTCTCCATGAAGCAAAGTATCCAGGAAAAAGCTGACGAGCAAGAAGAGGAAGAGAGGAATGAGAAAGATCCCTTCACTTTTGAGGACTTAATGGTACATTGGAATAAATACGCAAAAGATGCAGACGAAAAAAACAGAAAAACTCTGTGCACTGCACTGACCAAAACTACCCCAGAATTACAAGATAATTTTATGATTATTCATACTCTGGAAAACAAACCTCTGTTCGATAATTTTAACAAAGAGAAACAAGATTTTTTAGACCACTTAAAAAAGAAATTAAACAATTTTTCTATCAGTATCCAATCAAAATTGGAAAAGAACGAAACAAATGAAGTGTTTTTGTACACAGATACAGAAAAGTTCAAAAACTTTGCAGAGCAACATCCCGAATTATTATATTTGAAAGAAAAATTACATCTAGATTTTGAGTTTTAAGAAAATATACAATTTCCTGTTCATTATGTTTTTCATAAACACAATGATAGGTCAAGGGACATTAACAAAGATTTCCTTGTTCAGGCAAACTACGGCATTTGATAGTATCGTAGCCAAAAAAGATTCTCTATATTTTTATAATCAAGATTCAGTGCATAGAGCCTATTTGCCATTTGCAGTGGATAGCATCAAACAAAAAGGGTTGGACTCCTTGATAATTTTTCAGGGAAAAGATTTTGCTATTTATCCTTTTGCAGTACTAGATAATTATTTTACCGAAATACAAGCAGGGCATGGATTTTCTATTCCTAGCTGGGGAGTATTGCCGCTTTTCTATAATTTTACAACCAGTAGGTATGATCTTGCAAGTATTGATTCTATTGGTAAAGCCTGCGAT
This sequence comes from Flavobacteriales bacterium, assembly GCA_039770535.1. GTDB lineage: Bacteria > Bacteroidota > Bacteroidia > Flavobacteriales_D > CAJJDF01 > CAJJDF01. Next base: position 91 of record JBDMYC010000185.1, on the reverse strand, counting down.
ATTTTAGTAGTTGATCTACCAGATGGAAATACAATCGGAATTCAAAATACAGGATACATAGAATTAAATCATGCACTAGATGTTGGTTACT
>JBDMYC010000184.1:0-7281 GCA_039770535.1 Flavobacteriales bacterium | reverse complement strand
TCTTTCACTTACAGAAACCATACTCACACCATTCATTTCTGTTTTTGTCAACACTTTATTACAACCTTCTATTGTAACATTGGGTTCACAAACTACTTGCTCAGTTGTCTTTTTGCAACAGGTGAGAAGAAGTATTGTTGAAGTAAGTAGGAGTATTTTGTTTATCATTTTTATTCTTTTATGGAGTAAATAGTTCTCAGTTCTCAGTTCTCATATTTTTTTAAAAACTTTTTTGACTACTGCCTATTGTCAAATCCCTGCTGCCAACTGTTATCTGACTAATATTCAACTAAACTTATCAGGATTATTCATCATGTAGTTTATCAATTTTCCAACCTCTTGATTTTTTATTGTTAGTTCGTCTTTTTGTTTCTCAGTTATATATTTACATGCAAACGAAAAATCAATCCAAGTCAGAGTCTCTGAATTTTCGGCATCTGAATCGCTTAGTTTACTATAAAAATGCTTTGGATATTTTCTTTTTCTGTAACCTTCGGCAATATTTGCACAAACAGAGCGAGAAGATCTTCTAATTTGGTCAGTTAGAGAATATTTTTCCTCTTTCGGAAATGATTTTGAGATCTCAAAAACTTCCATTGCCAATATAAAACCTTTTCGGTAAGCTATTAATTCTCTAAAACTCATTTTTTATTATTAAAACGTAAAAAAATCATAAACCAAAAATATTCTACTCGATTATATAATAAAATTTGCCAACTGCAGACTGAATACTGTCAGCTGCATTACACATTCTTAATCAACTTCTCCAATATATCTATCGCAGCAGTTGCAATTTTCGTTCCAGGACCAAATACATCAGAAACTCCAGCATCAAACAAATAATCGTAATCTTTTTTAGGAATAACTCCTCCAGCAATTACCATAATATCTTCTCTTCCAAAATCTTTTAATTCTTTAATTACTTGCGGAACCAAAGTTTTGTGCCCAGCCGCCAAAGAGGAAACTCCCAAGACGTGCACGTCATTTTCTATGGCTTGTTTTGCCGCTTCTTTTGGAGTCTGAAAAAGTGGTCCAATATCCACATCAAAACCAATATCGGCAAACGAAGTAGAGATTACTTTCGCCCCTCTGTCGTGACCATCTTGTCCCATTTTGGCAATCATGATTCTTGGTCTTCTTCCTTCTAGTTCGGCAAATTTATCTGCCAATTCTAGTGCTTTTGTAAAATCTTCGTCTTTCATAGATTCTGAGGAATAAACTCCTGATATTGTTCTTATTGTGGCTTTGTATCGTCCAAAAGCTTCTTCCATTGCATCAGAAATTTCTCCTAAAGTGGCTCTTTCTCTTGCTGCATTTACAGCAATTTCTAGCAAGTTTCCTTCTCCAGATTTTGCAGCTTCGGTCAATTCTTTCAAATAACTAGCAACTTTCGAGTTATCTCTTTCCGCTTTCAGCTTTTGCAGACGTTCAAGTTGCTCTGTCCTTACTTTTGTATTGTCAATATCTAAGGTGTCAATATCACTATCTTCCTCAGTTTGGTAAGCATTTACTCCTACAGTCACATCTTTTCCACTGTCAATTTTTGCTTGTTTACGTGCAGCAGATTCTTCAATTCTCATTTTAGGAACACCAGTTTCAATGGCTTTTGCCATTCCTCCCAATTCTTCTACTTCTTGAATTAATTCCCAAGCTTTATCTGCAATTTCTTTGGTTAGTTTTTCTACATAATGAGAACCTCCCCAAGGATCTACAGCTTTTGTAATTTCCGTTTCTTCTTGAATTACCAATTGCGTATTTCTAGCAATTTGTGCCGAAGCATCTGTAGGTAAAGCGATTGCTTCATCAAGCGCATTGGTATGCAAAGATTGAGTTCCACCAAATGCTGCAGCCATTGCTTCAACATAAGTACGAGCTACATTATTATAAGGATCTTGCTCAGTAAGACTCCATCCCGAAGTTTGGCAATGTGTTCTCAGTGCCATAGATTTTGGATTTTCTGGGTTAAATTGTTTTATCAATTTCGCCCACAGCATTCTGGCAGCTCTCATTTTGGCGATTTCCATAAAATGATTCATTCCAATTCCCCAAAAGAAGGAAAGCCTTGGTGCAAATTCATCTATTTTTAATCCTGCTTTCAATCCCGTTCTAATGTATTCCAATCCATCTGCCAAAGTATAAGCCAACTCTATATCAGCAGTTCCTCCAGCTTCTTGAATGTGATACCCAGAAATAGAAATAGAATTGAATTTTGGCATTTTCTCAGAAGTGTATTCAAAAATATCAGAGATAATTCTCATACTTGGAGCAGGAGGGTAGATGTAGGTATTTCTCACCATAAACTCCTTCAAGATGTCATTTTGTATTGTACCAGAAAGTAACTCAGGTTTCACACCTTGTTCTTCGGCTGCCACAATATAAAAAGCCATAATTGGAATTACGGCACCATTCATTGTCATAGAAACCGACATTTTATCCAAAGGAATTTGGTCGAATAAGGTTTTCATATCTAATACAGAATCTATTGCTACACCTGCTTTTCCAACATCACCCACTACACGTTCGTGATCACTGTCGTAACCTCTGTGCGTAGCCAAATCAAAAGCTACAGATAATCCTTTTTGCCCGGCAGCAAGGTTTCTTCTGTAAAATGCATTGGATTCTTCGGCAGTACTAAAACCAGCATACTGCCTTATTGTCCAAGGCCTTATGGCGTACATGGTAGAATAAGGACCTCTAAGATTTGGAGCAATTCCTGCTACAAAATCTTTGTGAGTTAAATCCTCAGAATCTTCCTTAGAGTAATAAGATTTGAGTTCTATTCCTTCATTCGTATTCCAAGTTCGGGTTTTGTTTTTTCCATTTTCTTTGTTAGAAATGGTTGTATAATCAAGTGTTGTAAAGTCTGGTTTCATAGTGAGGTAAAAATACAGAAATTAATTGTTTTGTAAAACAGAAAGAGTTTTAACTTTTAAAAGTAGATCGGATAGGTTTTTAAAACCTACCAGATTAAAACTTAAAAATTTTATTCACCTCCTTTTACATTCCATTAACACCATTTAACACAATCTCTTGTAACCATTCAGTCAAAAATAGTTATACTTACACTTGCAAATAAACTATTATCGTTTTTGATTGAATTAAGAGAAATAAAAAAAACTTATGTTACTGGAGAGTTTGAATTTCAAGCGCTTAAAGGAATTAATTTAACCATAAATGCTAATGATTATATAGCTTTAATGGGTTCTTCGGGTTCTGGAAAATCTACTTTGATGAATATTATCGGGGCTTTGGATGTACCAACTTCTGGGGAATATTTATTGAGAAATAAACCCATTCATGAATTGGATGACAATCAAATTTCTGAATTTAGAAATGAGGAGATAGGTTTTGTGTTTCAAACTTTTAACCTTCTTCCTAAATTGTCTGCTCTAGATAATGTGGCTTTACCTTTATTATATGCCAATAACATAGACAAAGAGCAAAGAGACAAACAAGCGAAAGAAATGCTGGAGTTGGTAGGATTGGGAGATAAATTGACCAACAAACCCAATGAGATGAGTGGTGGACAAAGGCAAAGAGTTGCTATTGCGAGGGCTTTAGTCAATAAACCTTCCTTGATTTTGGCTGATGAACCAACAGGAAATCTAGATTCTAAAACATCTGAGAGTATTATGGAATTATTCGCCAATTTGCATAAAAATGGACAAACAATAATCTTGGTAACACACGAAAAAGAAATCTCGGAATATGCTGAGAAAACTATTGTATTAAAAGACGGAATTATCATAGAGTAAAAGAAAAACTATGTTGAAAAATAAAAACATCAAGATTGGATTAATCGCTTTGGCTGCTATTTTAGTTGGTTATTGGATTTTTGGAGGAAGTGGGAGCGAAGAAGTGAGTAAAACAATGATTACGAAAGTAATAAAAGGAGATTTACCCATTGAAGTGATTGCAACTGGAGAGCTGAAAGCACGAAATTCTCAAAATATTTTTGCACCTTCTTTACTTCGGAGCTTAGGAGTGAGTCAAATAAAAATATCAGACATGGCAACTGAGGGAACGATATTGAAAGAAGGCGATTTTGTTGCTTCTCTAGACCCTTCAGAATTAGGATCTAAATTGAGCCAGCTGGAAATAGACAAAGAGCAACAATTATCTGATTTGAAGTCAGCAAAGCTTGATACGGCTCTGACAATGAGAGCAGAGAGAGAGAGCATTTTAAATTTGAAATACTCCATGGAGGAAAATGACTTGGAAGTGAAGCAATCCAAATTTGAACCGCCAGCTGTGCAGAGAAAAGCAGAAATAAACTTAGAAAAAGCGACAAGAAACTACAACCAAGCCATTCAAAATTTGAAATTGAAGAAACAACAGGCGGTTTCAAAAGTATTTAAAGTACAAACTGAGTTGAGGCAATTGGAGGTGAAAATTCAGAAAATGATTACTGGGCTGCAAAGTTTGCAAGTAACTGCTCCACAGAATGGTATGCTCGTTTACTATAGCAACTGGAATGGAAAAGTAAAACCAGGTTCTACCATAAATACTTGGAATCCAATTATTGCAAGTATTCCAGATTTATCTGAAATGATATCTAAAACTTACGTGAATGAAATTGATATTAGTAAGGTTAAAAAGGGGCAATCTGTGTCTATATCTATTGATGCTTTTGCTGATAAAAAGATTACTGGAGAAATTATTTCTGTGGCAAACATTGGTCAACAATTATCTGGTTCGGATGCCAAAGTATTTGAAGTAGAAATAAAAGTACTGGAACAAGATAGTGTGTTAAGACCTTCTATGACAACATCTAACAAGATTAAGATAAAAGAATTGTCCGATATTTTGTTCATTCCTATTGAAGCTGTTTTTAGTAACGATTCCACTCAGTTTGTGTACGTGAAAGACGGAAGTAGTTTTGAAAAAAGAGAAGTGAAAACAGGAGAAAGTAGCGAAGAATTTATTGAGGTGAATAAAGGATTGAGCGAAGGAATAGAAATTTCTTTGTTGGCTCCTGAGAATTCGGATGAAATGGAGATTAATTTAATTAAATAGAATGTTTGTGATTCTATGAAAACATTTCGACTCCGCTCAATGTGACTGTTAAAGTCCGTCTGAGCGGAGTCAAACCTGCCTATTGGCAGACAGGGACTAAATGGGGCTAACACAACTTGAAAATAGAAACCAGTAACTAACTAATAAGAGACAACAAGAAACCAGAAGATGCTTAAAAACGCTCAAATAGCTTTTGATTCTATACTTGCCAATAAATTTCGGGCGATATTGACTACGCTTGGGATAATATTTGGGGTGGGAGCTGTAATTTCCATGCTTGCCATTGGAAACGGAGCACAGCAACAAATTTTGGAACAATTGAAAATTGTGGGGGTAAATAATGTGATTGTGAAATCAGTGTATGAAGAAAAAAATGCAAAATCTGAAGAGGAGGAGGAAGAACCAGGACAAGCCAAAAAGTTTTCGCCAGGTTTAACCCTCAAAGATTTTACAAACATTGAAAAAGTAACTCCCGAAATTGAATTTATTTCTCCTGAAGTGGGTTACGAAACCTATGCAGTGAGTTCCACCACACGCAAGAAAACCAAGGTGATAGGTGTAGCATCAGCTTATTTCAAAATTTTTAATATAGACCTAGAAAACGGAAATTACTTTTCTGAAACTCACAATCAATCTCGTAAAAGAGTCTGCCTTTTGGGAAGTAAAATTAGTAAATTGTTGTTTCCAAAATCAAATCCAATTGGCCAAACTATTAGAGTTGGTAAGCTAAACCTCAAAGTAATCGGAGTAATGAAAAAATTGAGCGGAGTAACCGAAAACCTCCAAGACATGGGGATTAACGATTATAACAATGAAGTATATATTCCTATCAAAACAGCTCTTTCAAGATTTAGAGACCGAGGAAAGTTAAAAGTATCAAACAATAGAAGAGGAGGTGGAGGCGAATCTGCAAATCCAAATCAATTGGATAAAATTGTGATTCAATTGACGGATGAAGGCGACATGGTTTCTACAGGAAGTTTATTGAATAAAATGATAAAAAGAAGGCACAATGAAGTGGATGATTTTGCCATAAATATTCCAGAGCAAACGCTTAAACAACAGAAAGAAACGGATGATTTGTTCAATTGGTTGTTGGGAGCAATTGCAAGTATATCGTTAGTAGTAGGAGGTATTGGAATTATGAATATTATGTTGGCTTCGGTACAAGAAAGAATTAAAGAAATAGGATTGAGAAGAGCAATTGGCGCAAAGAAAAGTGACATCAAATTGCAATTTATTCTTGAAGCTTCTTTTATCAGTTTATTCGGAGGAATTATAGGAATCATCCTAGGAATTTCACTGAGTTATGCAGTTGAGATTTTCTTGGAAATGCCAACAAAAATCTCTCTTTTTTCTATTTTTCTTTCTTTTGTAATTTCTGTGCTTACAGGTATCGTATTTGGCTACCTTCCTGCTAACAAAGCTGCAGAACAAAACCCTGTTAATTCCCTTAAATATGAATAAATTATTTGTTTTTACTCTTTTTATTTCTTTTTCGTTTGCGGGATTCTCTCAATCAAATTTGTCTTTGAAAGATGTTATAGCAATTGCTCACGGAGAGTCAATTTCTGCTAAAAAAGTGCAGAATACTTTTGAGAACAATTATTGGCAGTATTTTAGTTTTAAACGTTCGTTTTTACCTTCTCTTTCTTTCAATGGAACGCTTCCAAATTTGAATGTAGGAATTACAGAAGTCGTTCAGGATGATGGAACTGTCGACTTTATAAGAACAAGTAACGTAAATTATTCGGCAGCATTTCAAATCAATCAACCGATAAGGTGGACTGGTGGAGATGTTTTTATTTCTGCAGATTTGGCAAGGCTAGATATTTTGGGCGCTAACAACAGAACTTCTTACCGAGCTTCCCCTTTTTATATTGGTTACCGCCAGCCGATTATGAAATTTAATGGATACAAATGGCAGTCGAGAATAGAACCATTGGAATACGAAGAAGCTAAGAAAAAAAGTGTAGAACAAAATGAAGATGTTTCTATCGAAGCAGTGAGATTATTCTTCGAAGTAGTTAATAACTCATCCCGCTACGACATTGCAAAAATAAATGTGGCAAACAGTGATACGCTTTTCAAGATTTCGCAAGGAAGATACAATTTGGGTAAGATTGCAGAAAGTGAATTACTTCAAATAGAATTAACTTTGCTCAATGCTGAAAGAACATTGGCTCAGAGTGAGTTAGATGTAATTGTGAGTAAACAAAGATTAAAAACATTTCTTGGTTTAGCACCTGCTGAGTCTATAAATCT
>JBDMYC010000183.1:0-8075 GCA_039770535.1 Flavobacteriales bacterium | reverse complement strand
TTGAGTTCGTTTTGGTCTTTAAACGTAAAATTGTTTTAAATTTGGAAGACAAAATATTACAGAACTAATCCTTAGATTAATGGAAGATAAAATAAAAACGTTACAAGAAAAACAAGCTGAAGCAAAACTAGGCGGAGGGAAAGAGAGAATTGAAAAGCAACATGCCAAGGGAAAACTAACGGCCAGAGAAAGAATTCACTTCTTGTTGGATGAAGGTTCTTTTGAGGAAATTGGAATGTTTGTGACACACAGGTCTACTAATTTTGGATTGGATAAAACGAAGTTTTTGGGAGATGGTGTGGTAACGGGTTATGGAACCATTGAAGGAAGATTAGTGTATTTATTTTCTCAAGATTTTACAGTTTTGGGAGGTTCGTTAGCAGAAGCTCATGCACAAAAAATATGCAGAATTATGGACCTTGCCATGGAAAATGGAGCTCCACTTATTGGGCTTAACGATTCGGGAGGTGCAAGAATTCAAGAAGGTGTTGTTTCATTGGGAGGATATGCCGATATTTTCTACAAGAACACTATGGCAAGTGGAGTAATTCCTCAGCTTTCGGCAATTATGGGACCTTGCGCAGGTGGAGCGGTTTATTCTCCGGCTCTTACCGATTTTATTTTCATGGTAGAGAATTCTTCCTACATGTTTGTAACAGGGCCAAACGTAGTAAAAACAGTTACTCACGAAGAAGTAACCTCTGAAGAATTGGGAGGCGCAAGTACACATTCTCAGAAATCTGGAGTTACGCATTTTACAAGCGAAAATGAATTGGCTTGTATCCAAGACATCAAGGATTTGATGAAATATATTCCTCAAAACTGCGAGGAAGAATCGCCACAATACGACTATGAATCTGGGGACGAATCGCGTCCTGCATTGAATGAAATTATTCCTTCAAACCCAAATCAACCTTACGACATGAAAGAGGTTATTTCGAATACGATTGACAAGGATACTTTCTACGAAGTACACAAAGATTACGCAGAAAATATAGTAGTTGGGTTTGGACTACTAGGAGGGAAAAGTATTGGAATTGTAGCGAATCAACCTGCTTTTTTAGCAGGAGTTTTAGATAATAAAGCATCAGAAAAAGCTGCAAGATTTGTAAGATACTGCGATTGTTTCAATATTCCTTTGTTAGTGTTTGAAGATGTGCCAGGATTCTTGCCGGGAACCGACCAAGAGTGGAATGGAATTATCAAGAACGGAGCTAAATTATTGTATGCATTTTGCGAAGCAACTGTACCTAGAATTACTGTAATTACAAGAAAAGCTTACGGAGGAGCTTATGATGTAATGAACTCTAAACACATAGGAGCAGACATGAATTACGCGTGGCCAAGTGCAGAAATTGCTGTAATGGGAGCAAAAGGAGCTTCAGAAATTATTTTTAAAAGGGAAATAAAAGGTGCTGATAATCCTGAGGCAAAATGGAAAGAAAAAGAAGCAGAATATGCGGAGCTTTTCGCCAATCCCTACAATGCAGCTGCAAGAGGATTTGTGGATGAAGTAATAGAGCCAAAAGACACAAGAGAAAAGTTGATAAAAGCTTTCTCAATGCTGAAAAATAAAGTGGTAAATCTTCCTAAAAAGAAACACGGAAATATTCCTATGTAACAACCATGTGGCAGTTTGAAACCATACTTGAGAATTTTGACAATTCTAAACTTTGGGGTGGTCATGTAGTGGTTGATGACACAGTAGTTGACGAAATAAAAAAGAGCAAAATAAAACGTCTTGTTTGTACAATTAATTCGCAAGAAAAATTCCATTGCGCACTGCAATCTGCAGGAAATGGAACTTACTTTGTAATGGTAAACAAAGCCCTACAGAAAAAACTGCGTGCTCCAATGGGAACCAAATTGAGCGTGTCACTAGAAGAAGATAAATCGAAATATGGAATGCCAATGCCCGAAGAAATGGCTGAAGTTTTGGCTCAAGACTCCGAGATTGATTCCCTTTTTCACTCTCTCACTGCGGGAAAACAAAGGAGTTTATTGTATATCATTGGGAAGCCTAAGACTGCTGAATCAAGAATTAAAAAAGCAGTTTTAATCACAAGATATTTAGCAGAAGTAAGCGGAAATATTGATTTTAGAGAAATGAACGAATACATAAAAATAAACAGTAAATTATTTTAGAACAATGACATTAATATTCAGAATAGTCGGATTTTTAGAAGGGATTTCATACATCTTGCTCATGGGAGTGGGTGTGCCTTTAAAATATCTTAGTAATGATCCTTCGTGGGTAAAAGCACTGGGAATGCCACACGGCTTATTATTAGTAGGCTATTTGATATTAGCTTATTTAATAAAAGACGACCAAAAATGGAGTCTCAAAGATTTTGGGATTGTTGGTTTGGCCTCTGTTATTCCTTTTGGAACTTTTTGGGTAGATAGAAAAATGGTGAATTAAGAGTTCTACCTTTCTTAGTTCATATTGTGTTTTTTTCAGTAACCGATAAAAACAAGTTATTATTGAGTTACAAAGTCCTTTTGCCCAAAGGTCGTTACCCAATTATCGTCAGAAACTGACATTAAAGTAAATTTATATGTGCTAGCAGAATCAAGAATTGGTTCAGGATTTATATCTCTAATGTTGAGCGTTACGTTTGTCAAATCATAAAATGACCAACTTGTGTCATTGGTATAAGTTCCGCTAATCAAGTTTCCTATAGAGTCTGAAACTACATTGAAATGAATTGCATTGTCAAATTGAGCGAATTCCTGCCACCCAAAGCTTGGATTTACTCCGCTATCTGTAATTGCTATTCTGTTGGGAGCCCACACTGTTGCTGCAGTCGCAACTTTAATATGAACGGGATCGCAAATTCTAAGTGAACCCTCCACTTCATAAGTTACAATTCCCCATCTGTTCTTATTTCTTGGTAACTGAAAACGCCTCAAATACCCATTGAAAACCGGAATCGATTCCACCGGAATTTCTTGATAAAGAGAGTAGTCCTCCTCATTTAAATTATCTGTGGCGGTCTCGTAATATTTGTAATTTGAAGCTCCGTCCACAGGATAGAAAAACATGGAAACTGGAAAACCTTGCTCCTCCATAAATCCATCAGGCATTCCTGCAGCACAAGCAATGATATATTCGTCAGAAAGTTTAGTTTGACTGTCTTCTAGTTCTGCTTCCAAGTTAGAAATGGTGTCTTTTTTACAAGAAGACAAAGCGAAAAAAGCTATAGCTACAAAAAGAAAATTTTTCATTTAAATAAGTGTTGTGTTTGCTTCAAAGATATGGTTTTAATGCACATATCTCAACCCAAAGCTCACTGTATTACCCAAACCGTTATTTTTACCTCTTAAGAAGTTTGTGTAAAGAACCTCAGCATTAAGCGAAGGCGTGAATTGATATTTAAATCCTAACCCTACAGAGGTGTAATTGGCTGCCGAAGTAATGTCGTCATTGAAACTACTTGGATTGTACTGATTTCTCACCAAATGCGAAACTAATCCGTAAATGGTGGTTTTGGAATTTGGGAAATAACTATAGATAGCCGTAACTGGAAGATCCAATGCTGTTGCTCTGTCTTGCTTATAACCTATTCTGTACCAAACATCCAACTCGAGAAAAAGTTGTGATTTGTTGAAATCTTTGGTGTAAAAAAACTGATTCCACCACTGAATTCGATCCCATTCAAGAAAATACAAACCTCCATTTCCGCTTGTGTCTGCAGATCTTCCTTCAGGATTATTTACTGGTGAAACAAGCAGGCTACTTTGCATGGTAAAATTAGCTACATTTTTGAATGGCTGAATCTTTGCACGAACTCCAATTGTTGCGATTCCATATCGAGTAGAATCATTATTTTTAAAATCAAAAGCTCTTCCTATTGCAGAGAAACTATCGTCATTTGCTGCTCTTCCAGAACTTGCAAGTTTAATATCAAAACCTAAATTTACCCTTGCGCTCTTTGTGATTCCATATGTAAACTGAAGTAAAGAGGAAGTAAATGTTTCTCTAAATCCATCATACTCTATTCCCATCCATTCCGATTTTGTTTGGGTGTACAAAGAGTTGAAAAGCGTCAGATCATATTGTCCTTTAGTAAGCAAAGAACCTGCGTTATAAGTTTGCAAGTCAAAATCTTTTACTGGAATTTCTGCCACATTTCCTGAGTTGTTCGTAGCTTTTTGCCCATTCAGGCTCCAATCATAGGAATAATGTCCAATTTTTGATTTTGGATCTAATTTGTTTGACCTAAACTGATTGATATAATCAATTTCATTTTGTCCTTTTTTTCTAAAATCGTCTGGGTACCATTTGAAAATTTCTGAAAATAGAATTTTCTTACCCGTTACTTGGATAAACTGAGGATCATTCAATGCTTTAGTTGCCTGGAATTGCAATTGATTTTCGAGTTTTGAAGGTTGGTAGGCCTCATCAATAATAGGCGGACATCCATTTCCTCCGCAAACTAATACGAAATGAACACGAGAATCATCATACACTTTTCTAATCAAATCGTTTTCCAATTCATTGAGCGTTACTTTGCCAAAATCTCCAGCTTCGTATTTTATTCCTTTGAAGAATCCTGACACTTCCATGGGAGATTTTACTGGATAATTATCCAAAATCCCCTTGATTACAAATAAATTATAGGCATTTATTAAGAATGCTTTCTGATAATTTTCATCATTTACAGATTTCACAGAAATTGTATTGGCAAGAAAGATAAGTTCGTCAAAAGAGACAGAATTTTGCGATAAACCCGCATAATCAACTCGCCCGTCAGTCACATTCATAGACATGAACAAGTCCGTTTTGGAGAAAAATTGATCTAATTTTTCTTTTTGCCCAAAAGAAATTGAAGAAGTAAATAAAAATAATAGACTAATTTTTAATAGATTCATAAAGAAGGTTTTGAACTTTAACGAAAAAGAATGAATCGACTTACAGAATCCCGAAAAAATTATCCCGCCCAATTTTCTCTATCCAAACTACGGTATTGAATTGCTTCTGCAATGTGGTCCGATTTTATGTTTTGGCTTCCTGCTAAATCAGCAATCGTTCTTGATACTTTAAGAATTCTGTCGTAAGCCCTTGCCGATAAACCAAGCCTATCCATTGCCGTTTTCAATAAGGCAACTGACTCATTATCAATTTGGCAAACCTCCCTCAATTTTTTGGATTCCATATGTGCATTGGCAAATACATTTTCCATTTCATCAAATCTTTTCTCTTGAATTTCCCTTGCTGAAATTACTCGATCACGAATAGAAGTTGAATTCTCCGTGTTTTCTGAACTTGCCAATTCATCAAAGTTTACTGGAGTCACCTCAACATGTAAATCTATTCTGTCCAAAAGTGGTCCTGATATTTTGTTCAAATATTTTTGCACAACACCTGGCGAACACACGCAATCTTTTTCTGGGTGGTTGTAATATCCGCAAGGACAAGGATTCATTGCCGCAACCAACATAAAACTTGCTGGATAATCTACCGTAAATTTTGCTCTCGATATGGTTACTTTTCTGTCTTCCAAGGGTTGTCGCATCACTTCTAACACAGTTCTTTTATATTCTGGCAATTCATCCAAAAACAAAACTCCGTTATGAGCGAGTGAAATTTCTCCGGGTTGCGGGAAAGTACCTCCTCCCACTAAAGCAACATCTGAAATCGTGTGATGTGGCTTGCGAAAAGGTCTTGAAGACATGAGCGACTCGTTTGAGCCTAAACTTCCCGTTACAGAATGAATTTTTGTGGTTTCCAAAGCTTCCTGCAGAGAAAAGGGCGGGAGAATGGTTGGAAGCCTTTTTGCCAACATACTTTTTCCTGCTCCCGGAGGGCCAATCAAAATAATATTATGACCACCTGCAGCTGCAATTTCAAATGCACGTTTTATGTTTTGCTGTCCTTTTACATCTTTAAAATCCAAATCACTTGTAAGAAGTTGATTGTAAAACTCTTCTCTTGTATTAACAACCGTTTTTTCTAATTCAACCTCGTCATTAAAAAAATCAATTACTTCTTTTATGTTTTCTGCTCCATACACATCCATTCCATCTACAATGGCAGCTTCTTTGGCGTTTTGTTTGGGAAGAATTATTCCTTTCAACCCGTGTTTTCTTGCTTCAATTGCTATGGGTAAAACTCCTTTCAAGGGTTGTAAACTTCCATCAAGCGACAGTTCTCCCATTATCAAATAATCGGATACTTTTTCGGGGTTTATTTGTTCAGATGCTGCCAAAATTCCAAGTGCAATTGTCATGTCGTAAGCTGACCCTTCTTTACGAATATCGGCTGGCGCCATGTTCACGGTAATTTCTTTCACTGGGATTTTATATCCATTATTTTTAAGTGCAGCTTGAATTCTTTGTTGACTTTCTTTTACAGCACTATCTGGCAAGCCAACTAAGAAAAAATTAACTCCATTGCTAATGTTTACCTCTACCGTTACAATGGTTGCCTCTATACCAAATACCGCACATCCAAAGGTTTTTACTAGCATAATTGTTTGATTATTTTGTTGTTACAAGATAATCAAATTATTTCTATTATAAAAAATGGATTATTGTCTGACCAACTTCATAGTTCTTCTCTCATTTTTACTCACCACATTCAAGAAATAAATACCTGAAGCTCCTTCAAAATTAATCTCATAATTCAAGGTTTTCTGTGGGGAGATTTCTTTTATTACTCTTCCATTTATATCTGTGATGAAAAGAGAAATTAGTTGTTGCTCTTTTTCAAATTGTAAAGTGAAAGCTCCGTTATTTGGATTAGGAAATACACTTAATCCAACTTCTCTTTGTTCCTTTTCATCCAAAGAAACTGTTTGCAATGCTAGTTGAATTGCATCTGTTGCAGTAACTTTTCCATGTCCCCAAATTGGACTTCCGTTTGCAGGAATTGTTCCGGTTCGGCTGTCTTCTCTCGCAGTAGCAATTAGTATTTCTTTCACTTGTCGAGGTTCCAAAGTTGGACTTGCCTCCAGCAACAAAGCAACAACTCCTGCTGTGGCTGGCGAAGACATAGAAGTTCCAGAAAAGGCCGCAAAATCATAAGTTCTTCCGTTAAAGGTAGTGCTAGTTACCATTGTGTAACCTCTTGTTGTGTATGAATTTATAGAAGAAATAACATTTACACCTGGCGCAGAAACGTCTGGCTTCATTCTTTCGTCATAAGTTGGTCCTCTGCTAGAAAATGGCGCAATATTTCCGGGAAATTCAACTCCAGTTATTGCCACATTTGCTCCTTGATGCGCAGCAACTGTTATGGCAGATTTTGTGCAAGCTGGCTCGCCCAATCCGTATAAATTATCTCCTGCAATTCCGTCTGTTCCATAACTATAAAAATCCAATCCCCAGTTTCCTACTCCATTACTCAATTCCACCACATTCCAATAATGAACGGTTCCTGAAATAGCGTGAGAATGAAGTACAACTCGCAAGCTTGTATTCGTGTTTTTAACTCTCATTCTTTGGTGAGGACGATTGTTATTTGGATGAGCCGAATCAATCGAATAATTATAAAAAATGGTATCGGTTCCCACAACTAAATAAGTGTCGTGATATCCGTTATCGGTATTTGTGTTGTAATACCTTGAGCTCGCAACTAATTGATTAGATGAGCTATAAACCTCCACTCTTGAGTTAAACGGATTTGCGGGTTCTCCCCACATAGAAATACATTGTCCCCACATAGACGGATGAGCTGAATATGGATAAAATCCTATTCTGGTCCGGATACTGTCGTTCGAAAACACCTTTCTGATATGAAAATTATCGTTCCCGTTATTGCCACCAGAAGTTACGAAAGTTACTCCTTGCGCACTCAAATTATCTATGGCTTGGCTAACTAAAGATGTTCCATCCATAGTTCCCATGTAATATAATCCCCAACTCATATTTACGACCAATCTTTTCCAATCACTATCGGCAATACTTTTCATCCAAACAAAAGCATCAATTGCTGCACCAGCATCCAATTGAATGGAGTTAAATAAATACTTAGCCTCAAAAGCAACTCCTCTGTGCTTTGTTCCTCCTCCACTTCCTGCTGCAATTCCAGCTACGTGATTTCCATGAGTAGCATAATCGTAATAATCTCC
>JBDMYC010000182.1:0-33200 GCA_039770535.1 Flavobacteriales bacterium | reverse complement strand
TATCAGATTTGGGAGACTACAACACAGGGACGCATGAAATCATGATTAATTATGATTTGGACTTCTTGGGTAAAGGATTTAGAACACCAAGAAGATTTTAATTAAAGGGGAATAGTCATTAATATAATAAGTATGAAAAATATTTCAAAGCAGGTAATTTTATTGTTCGTAGTAGGACTTTTAGGCTTTCAAGCTCAATCACAATCTATGAAGCAAAGAGTAGCGGATAGACTATATGATGAGCTATCGTTTTTTAAAGCGGTTGAACTTTATGAAGATTTAGCTAAAAAAAGTAGTGCAAATGCTTACGTAAAAAGGAGAACAGCAGAATGTTACAGGTTTGTTGGAGATAGTAAAAATAGTGAAGCTTGGTACGGAAAACTTGTTGGTGAAACATCAGAAGACAAAGAGAACTCCAAAGAAGGAACTGAAGGAGTAAAAAAGGCAGTGGAAGATGCAGTTGATGATGCTGCAGACAAAATAGAGGAAGTTGCTAATGATCAAGATGTTTCTGCAGAAGAAAATGCAATTGTTGCTGAAGATTATTATCACTACGCTCAAATGCTAAAAATGAATGAAAAATATGCAAAGGCAAATGAGATGATGGAAAAATTCAGAACTTTTTCTGGAAATAATTCCATAGCTAAAGCTCACAGTTCAAATACTGATTATGTTACTAAGTTAAAAGCAAATCCAGATAGATATACTATTGCTATTATGGGTGACAAAGTAAATACTGAACACTCTGATTTTGGTCCTAATTACAAGACTATTGATGGAGAGACTAAAATTACTTTTGCTTCAGCTAGGAGAAACATGGCCTTAATGAACAAAGACTTTCAATGGGATGGGTCACATTTTCTAGATGTTTACCAGTCTAAGCTTGGTGAAGATGGAGAATCAACTGGAGTAGAAAAATTTGACAAAAACGTGAAATCAAAGTATCATGAAGGACCTGCATCATTCAGTAACAATGGTTCACAAATGTACTTGACCAGAAGTAACTACCTTAATAGAAAAAAAGGATTGGATACAGCAAAGCATAATAACTTAAAATTGTATTTATCTGAGAAAGATAGTAATGGTAAATGGGGAAAATTATCCGAGTTTCCTTACAATAGCGATAACTATTCGTTAGGACATGCAACTGTGACTGAAGACGGTAAAACAATGTACTTCTCTTCTGATATGCCCGGTGGTAAAGGTGTTACAGATATTTGGAAATCTACTTTTGAGGATGGAAGATGGACACAGCCAACAAATGTTGAAAATGTGAACACGGAGGGACGAGAGATGTTTCCTTATTACAATCAAGAGGGAATGTTGTATTTTTCTTCAGATGGCCATACCGGACTTGGAGGGTTAGATTTGTATAGGTCTACTCAATTAGGTGGATCATTTAGTAATCCAGTAAATATGGGATTTCCTCTGAATACCAATGCAGATGACTTTGCAATGATTATCAATACAGAAGAAACTGAAGGTTATTTTTCCTCAAACAGAACTGGAGGCGAGGCAAAAGGAGATGATGATATTTATAGATTCAAAAACCATGAGCCATTTCCAGAACCACCATGTCTTGTGAAAGGGTGTGCCATGGAAGAGTTAACAAAAGAAAAGTTAGCAGGAGTTACAGTTAATTTGATTGATACAAAAATTGACAGAGTAATAGCTACAATTGTAACTGACGAAACTGGATGTTACGAATTTAAAGATTTGCCAGAAGGAACTTATAAATTAAAAGGAACAAAGAAAGATTTTACAAATACTTACAACCACGAATTTTCTTCAGAAGATTGTAAAAATGGACTAATAGAGCCGGCAAATACTTTGTTCAAGAAAAGAGATTGTGGGCTTATCGGTAAGATTGTAGACAAAGTGTCTAGGCAACCTATTAAAAATGCAACAATAGTTTTATTAGATAATAAAAATGGAGAAGTAAAAACTGTAATTACAGATGAAAATGGAGAATTCGTAGATGATTTAGCTAATTACGAATGTCCGGGCGGAATTATTGATTTTGATCTAACTATTGATAAAGAAGGCTATCTTCCAAAAAAAGTTAACTACAAAAAAGCAATTACAGAGCCAGGAATTGTTAGGATGGAAGAAGATTTAGGAAATGTAGGAATCTTTGCTGTTGGAACTGATGTAGCTGATCTTTGTGGTATTGAAGATATATTGTATGACTTTAATAAGTCTTACATTAGACCAGATGCTGCAGTTGAGCTTGATAAGTTGGTGAAGTGCATGAATGAAAATCCTGAAATGATTGTTGAAATTGGATCTCATACAGATTGCAGAGCATCAAGAAGATATAACGAGAAACTATCAGACAGAAGAGCGAAATCTGCAAGGAAATATGTAGTTTCTAAAGGAATTGCACCTTACAGAATATTTGGAAAAGGATATGGAGAAACAAGGTTACTTAACGGATGTGCTTGTGAGCCAACCAATAAATCAGATTGTTCTGAAGATGAGCACCAGTTGAACAGAAGAACAGAGTTTAGAATTGTATCTGGAGGAGCTAATGTTAAAAACGGAAGCACAAACAGTTTCTAGCACAAGTAAACAAAAAATGATTAAAATCCCTGATAGTTTTATCAGGGATTTTTTTATGATTAAAAATGACAATATAACCTACATTTTTCCTAATTTTGAGTTAAATAATTCAAATAAAAATAATGAAAGAAATATACATATTATCAGCAGTGAGAACGCCAATCGGAAGTTTTGGAGGAGTATTATCAACAGTTCCTGCAACTAGACTTGGAGCAGCAGCAATCAAGGGAGCTCTTGAAAAAGCAAACGTATCTCCAGATGCTATTGATGAAGTTTTTATGGGAAATGTGCTGCAAGCAGGACTTGGTCAGGCACCAGCAAGACAAGCAGCAATGTTTGCAGGAATTAGCCAAAATGTGCCAGCAACTACTATCAATAAAGTATGTGCATCTGGAATGAAATCAATTTCTTTGGCAGCTCAGTCAATTTTGGCAGGCGATAACGACATAGTTGTTGCAGGAGGAATGGAGAATATGAGTATGGTTCCTCATTATATGAATGCAAGAAATGGTGTGAAGTTGGGAGATGTAAAGTTGAAAGACGGAATGGTGTTAGATGGTTTGACAGATGTGTATAACGATTATCACATGGGAAATGCAGCTGAATTATGTGCAAAAGAATGCAATATTTCAAGAGAAGATCAAGATGCATTTGCAATCGAATCATACAAAAGAGCAGAAAAAGCTTGGAATGAGGGGAAATTTGATAATGAAGTTGTACCAGTTGAAGTGCCGCAAAGAAGAGGAGATGCGATCATTGTATCAGAAGATGAGGAATTTAGAAAAGTGAAACTAGAAAAAATACCGGCTTTAAGACCAGTGTTTCAGAAAGAAGGGACAGTAACTGCAGCCAATGCATCTACATTGAATGATGGAGCTTCGGCACTTATTATATGCTCTAAGGAAAAAGCAGAGGAGTTAGGATTGAAACCAATTGGGAAAATTATTAGTTATGCAGATGCTGCTCAAGAACCTGAATGGTTTACTACTGCACCAGCAAAAGCATTGCCGATAGCATTGAAAAAAGCAAACTTATCAACACAAGATGTTGATTATTGGGAGTTAAACCAAGCTTTTTCGGTAGTTGGATTAGCAAATATTAAAAAATTAGAATTGAATCCAGAGAAAGTAGATGTTAACGGAGGAGCAGTGTCTATAGGGCATCCACTTGGTAATTCAGGGTCGAGAATTATTGTTACTTTGCTTAAGGTGTTGAAACAAAATGGAGGAAAAATAGGAGCCGCAGGAATTTGTAATGGTGGCGGAGGTGCTTCTGCAATGGTTATAGAAAATATTCAATAGCTTACAATTATTGTTTAATTTTATCCCGGTAAACTACTATTTAATTTACGAGATATTTTAGGCAAGGCATTACATATCATATTTTTAGCAGGACTAGCCCATTGTTGCAATGGGCAGTCTGTTCTTTCCATTGACAATGGATTGGTTCACATGGAGCCCAATACTACTTTTTATGTAGAGGGAGATGTGGTAATTACAAACACTGGTCTTATTGACAATTCAGGAGATTTATTTGTCCAAAATGATTGGATCAATAACTCTGTTTTTAATGTTTTTCTCAATTCTAGCCCAGGATCAGTCATTTTATTTGGTAACAACCAAAACATTAGTGGTTCTAACCAACTAAGTTTTTCAACTTAATAACACAGAATATTAGCGTTAAGTCAATGTCTGTAGATGGATGGGTCGAGAACAAACTAGATCTCACTGATTCTGAAATCACTCTGAACAACAACAGGTTACATTTATATAATACTCATCCAGATTCTCTTTTGTGGAATACAGGGTTTATTTCAGGAGACAGTATTGGGGGATATTTTATGAGAAGTACAGACAGAACACAGGAATACGTATATCCTGTAGGTTCTAATAATTTATTAAACATATATAGGGCTGTATCTTTTCTTCCAAGCTCAGCTGATAGTTCTGTTATTGGAGTGAGACTGGCTGCAGTTGATGCTGATCTCGATTTCACAGGTACATCCGTTACAGGTTCTATAGGGCCTTTTCCAAATACACAAAAAGCACCAACCGTGCTGCAACTTAATCCAGATTTTTATCATCATATAGCAAAATTCCACGGTAATACTAATGGGCAAGCCAATATATATTATTTTGCTACGGATGAACTTCCTCTTCATGATTATAATGATATCGCTTTTTGGAATAATTCAATTCCTAGATGGTCAATAGGAAATGGTGTTACCTTCACTACTGCAGCACTGCCTGCCATTGGTTTACCAGACAGAGGCATGACAATTAGTAACCTTGATTTTAGTAATGATGTATACGCCTTAACCATTGAAGACCAGACAGAAGCCTATGTTCCTCAGATATTTTCGCCAAACGGAGACGGTTTAAATGACCTCTTGTTTGCTTATGGAAATAGGTTTGAAACGCTTAAGTTTTTTATTTATAATAGGTGGGGGGAAAAAGTATTCGAAACTACTGATAACTCAGTGGGTTGGGACGGAACTTTTAGAGGTAGAGATGCTCAAGCAGGTGTTTACGTTTATTATTTAGAGGCAACAATATTGGAAGGTGAGAAAATCACTTTAAAAGGAGATATAACACTAGTTAGATAGATATTATGATTAAAAAAATTGCAATAACACTGACGATTATTTGTGGAATAGGATCTGCTACAGCACAAGATATTCATTTTTCGCAGTTCACTGAAAATCCACTTCTACTTAATCCCTCTTACGCGGGAATGTATGAAGGAAACTATCGTTTTAATTTGAATTACAAAAACCAATGGGCAACCCTTGGAAACGTATTTGAAACATATGCAGCTTCTGCTGATTTTATTTTGTTTAAAAATTATATGGGATTAAAGTCTACGGGAATTGGTATATCCGCTTACCAAGATCAAGCGGGTTCATCCAACACGAAAACAACAAAAGTTGATTTGAATTTATCTCAAACCGTTTACTTATCTGATAATTCTGATTTGACATTAGGAATAGGTCTTTCTTACATTGATATGTCTGCTAATTATACAGGTTTAAATTGGGGAAGTCAATACAATGGAGTAGAATTTAACGAGGGAATATTGTCTGGAGAAAACTTTGTTGGGTACGCAGAGAAAGCATTTGATTTATCAGCAGGATTGGTATATAGAATATTTGATGATAATTTGTATCCTTTGGAGATTGGAGTGAGCGCACATCACCTAGCTGCACCAAGAATTAACATTTTGGGTGTAGATGGAGTAATTCCTGTGAAAATTGCAGTAAATGCTTCCAAAGAATTTAATTTTCCAAACAACAGAAATTTGGGATACAGATTCCTAGTGTTAGGAGCTATGCAGAAGAGAGCTCGAGAAATTGTTGTTGGAGGATTATTTAGAAAAGACTTTGGACTTGTTTCAAAGTATACGGGTTATTACAGTAACATCAATGTTTATGCGGGAGTTTATTACCGCCTAGGAGATGCTATTATCCCTGTTGTGAAAGTTACTGTGCATAAGAAAATTACTGTGGGAATTAGTTACGATTTCACAGTTTCTAATTTGTCGCAGGCAAGTTTGTACAGAGGAGGACCTGAGTTTGCACTTTCTTACATTGGGCCATTTAGGCCAATAGCAGTTATCTCTCCAAAAAACTTTGATTAATGAAAAAGCATAGTCTAACTATTTTATTGCTATCGCTTTTTTCTGTTTTTTTCTCTCAGGAGATGAGTAGGATAAAAGTAGATTTAAACAAACTTGATTTCAATACTAAGTTATCCGAAATTTCCTCAGACTATGTGGACGGAAACTTGATTTACTTCCAAAATAAAAAAGCAATAAAAAAGTACAGTGAGTTTTATGATCTTTTTATGCTGGATAGCTCGAGTCTTGCAAGTTCAAAAGGAGATAGAAAGAAAGTAAGCCTGACAAAACAGTTAACAATTGTTACTGATTATCATGAAGGACCTTGCTTTGTGGATGAAGAAAACGATAGGATTTATATCACAATTAGTTCCTTAGATAAAAAAGGAATGAAGCGGGAGAAAAAATTGAATAATCTGAACAAAAATAGATTAAGAATTGTTGAAGGTGATTTCAAAAATGGAATTATTTCTAATTTAAAGGAATTTGAGCATAATAATCCAATATACAATGTAGGTCACGCTTCCTATTCTAAATTTACCAAAAGATTATACTTTATATCTACCATGCCAGGAACTATTGGAGGGAGTGATATATTTTATTCTGTAAAAAAGACTGATGGAAGCTGGGGTAAGCCAATTAATGTTGGCAGAAGAATAAATTCTGGAGGATCAGAGCTATTTCCATATGCTAAAAATGGGATCTTGTTTTTTACATCAAATGGGCAAAAAAATCAAGTAGGACAGGACTTGGATATTTACTTCATAAAAGAATCAGAACTGACTACAAAAAATCCTACAGCTCTTGTGGGAGCAAACAGTTCGTATGATGATTATGCAGTTTGTTTTAATAATAATGAAGGAGAATATGAAGGTTTCTTTACATCTAACAGAGATAATAAATTTTCTGGAAATGATGATGTGTATGGCTTCAAAATTACAAATGTTGAGTACTCAAAAACCTATGATTTGTTGGTTAATGTAACTAACAATGATAAACTTTTGAGGACCGGTCAACTTACTTTAATGAATTCCGAAGGAGAAGAATTGGAAACAGTAGGAATAAAAAAGGAAGGTTTTAATTTAAAAGCATTAGAAAAAGGTAAAGAATATCAATTAGCTTATAGTAATTCAGATTTTTCAAGGATATTTGATTTACCTATTAATTACTACAGTAGTTTTGTCGCAGAGAGTTTTGATATTGAAACTGACGCTATTTTTAAAGATACTTTACTAGTTGATAATATTGACGTTTTGGTTAACAAGCTCGATAGTACAGAAAAAATCGTAGCTAAAGTAGAACCAAATGTCAAAGTCATTTCTAACCCTGAGATTATTACAAACTTAGATCCTAAAGTTTCAGTCATTGAAAATCCTCAGGTTGTTGCTAAAGTAGAACCAAATGTTAAAGTCATTGAAGATCCGGAGGTTATTGCTAAAGTAGAGCCAAAAGTACTTCTAAAAGTAGAAGACAAAATACCACTAAAAAAAGATCCCATAAAACCTAAAGTAGTAGATCCACTTATTATCGCAGATACGGCAATATTGGATGCTGTAAAGGCAAAAGAAGAAGTTGAAATAAATAAGGAAGTCAAGAAAACAGAAGTAATCAAGTTTGATAGAAAAGAGACTTTTGAAAACATTTATTTTGCTTTTGATAATTTCACTATCTACAAGTACTCTCAGAACAAATTAGATAAGTTGGTTTCTTATTTGAAACAAAGCAAGGCAAAATATGTTATTCTTAACGCCTACACAGATGCCAGAGGAACTAGTACTTATAACGAAAGGCTATCAGTGAAAAGAGCATTATCTACCAGAGATTACTTGATTAAAAGCGGCATTAACGAAAGTATGATCAAATACCAAGGCTTTGGAGAGAAAAACCTAGTAAATAGATGTGGAAACGGAGTTAAGTGTAAAGACACAGATCATTTAAAGAATAGAAGAATCGAGTTTACCATAGCATACTAATCTCAAATAAATAAGGTTATTTAGAGAAGATTTGAGATAAAAATCAAACATCATTTGCCCCGGTATATCTTCTAATAGAATTGGTTTCACTTATTTTTTTAGGTACTATTGTAAGGGCTACCTAATTTTGTATTTGCCTTGTAATCATTTGATATAATCTAGTACGGCCTTTACCTCTGGTCTTTATTACAAAGCTGCTACTATTCTATGCAGAGGAGATAAAATCCTTTATTTAAATCCCATGTGAGACTTGATGAAGTAGGCAAATGCTCAAAATATTTCTCAACTTATCAGGTATAAAAAAAGAGCTTGCAATTTTTTGCAAGCTCTTTTTTTTTGTTTAAGAATTTATATATTTTATGCCCTTCCTAAATCTTTCAGCATTTGAGTGTGATACATAATCGCTTTAGAAAAAGTCTTGTGGCTGTTGTAAGGTACTCCGAATTCTTCAGCAGTAGCTTTTACAATTTTGGAGAGTTTCTTATAATGAACGTGACATATAGTAGGAAATAAATGATGCTCTACTTGGTAATTTAATCCTCCTACAAACCAACTTAAAATTTTATTGTCTGGAGCAAAGTTGCAAGTTGTCTCCATCTGGTGGATAAAGAAATTATTTTCTATTGTAAAATCGTCTGTAGCTTTCACAAACTCAGTTTCAGGTATTACATGAGCAGGTTGGAATACAATTGCTAAAATGAATCCTGCTACGTAATGCATGGCAAGAACAAATACAAGAACTAAATACCAAGGAATTGGTAAAAAGATCATAGGAAGAACAATAAAAATTGAGTAGTAAATGATTTTGCTAATAATAAGAATAGTAATATTCTTTTTATAAGTAGTGTTGAAGGTTTTTAGTAAATCTTTCTTTTTATACCTTTTCAACTGCTGAAAATCTTTGGTTGTCATCCACATTACGGTCATTAAACCATAGAAAAACCAAGCGTACAAATGTTGAAATCTATGAACAGGTTTCCTTGGATCATCTGGAGTAAATCTTAATAAACCAATTGTGCTAATATCTTCGTCATATTCGTGTACATTGGTATAAGTGTGATGTAAGACATTGTGCTGGATTTTCCAGTTTAGAGCATATCCACCTACAAGATTAATTACCCTTCCTAGCCACTTGTTTACATTGTCATTTTTGGAATACGCACCATGGTTAGCATCATGCATAATAGATAAGCCAATTCCTGCCATACCAACTCCCATAACAAGAAACATAGCAAAAATACCCCATGTACTTGTAATTGCGCCAAACATAATCAAAGCAAAAGGCACAAGGTAAAGCAAAATCATAAAGATAGTTTTCACAACCATAGAAGAATTTGCATATTTCGTGATGTTATTTTCTTTAAAATAAGCTCTTACTCTTTTATTCAAAATTTTAGAAAAATCTTTTCCTATCGTGTGGGAATATCTTAATGGTTTTATTGGTTCTACTGTTGTACTCATAATTTATCTTAATAGTTCTATGCAAATTTACTTCTTTTTTGGTTAGGGTATTTGAATAAAGCTTGTTTTTATCCCAAAAAATCTGTGTATAAGTTATGATTGTTATCATTTTCTTGCACCAAAAATACTACTTCCTACTCTCACCATATTGCTACCTTCCTCAATAGCAGTGAGGAAATCACCACTCATCCCCATGGATATTATGTCAGCTTTTTCAAAATGAGTCTTAACTTCTTTGCTTAATCTTTTCAATGTTTGAAACTCTTTTCGCACTTGATTTTTATCAGAAGTAAAAGTTGCCATTCCCATAACTCCTTTGATAGTTATGTTTTGTAATTTTTCAAAAGAATTAAGCGCAATTAATTCCCTGAAAATTTCAATTGTAAGTCCATATTTAGATTCTTCTTGTGCAATGTGAAATTGCAGCAGGCAATCAATTTTCCTTTCGTGCCTTTTTGCTTGTTTGTTTATTTCTTCAAGTAGTTTCAAGCTATCGACAGCATGAACCAGTCCAATGAAAGAAGCAATTTTTTTTACTTTCTTGCTTTGCAAATGCCCAATCATATGCCAATCTATATCTTTGGGTAAATTCTCGTGCTTTTCTACCAATTCTTCCACTCGGTTTTCACCAAAAACTCTTTGTCCAGCTTCATACAAAATAACTATACTTTCCATTGGCTTTGTTTTTGAAACAGCCACAAGCACTACGTTTTTTGGAATTTTGGACTCTATATTTTTTAAATTTTCAACTAAATTTTCTTTCATCAATGATTTCTTTCTCGTTCGATTATCAAAAATAGTAATAATGCAGTTAGCATTTGGTCGCTAAAGAATTTGAAAATTGAGAAACAACAGATATTTTTTTGTGCATCTCTCTATTTTTTAATTTAATTTTATTTCATGTTAGTAGATTATTCCAGAAGACCAATAAGAATTACCAAAGAAATCAATGAATTGGTTGGCAAGTCCTTTCCATTCATGGCTAGGTTGACAATGAATGGAATTGGTTCGCACAGGATGAAAATTGAAAAATCCAGTGTAGAGATATTTGAAAAACTATCTAAATTTGAAAATATCAAATACGGCAGTGTAGAATTAAGACCAAAGGGAATTATTGTTCATTTTAAAGATAACCTGACACATTGGATTTGGGCAATTCCTTACTATAAACTAGTGATTTATCAAACGGAATACGACAGTATTCATGCCAATGGAAATTTCATTAATTTTAATAAATTTTGGCTAAAACAAACTAACACCAAATTTTTCAGAAAAATTGGTAATTTGAAAGTAGAGTATATGGAAGCCAATTATGGCGGGGGTCCAAATAGCTAAGTTTAATTATTATTTTGGAAGTTTAAACTCATAATTTGGCTCGTACAATTCTATTTTGTTTCCCTCAATATCAAGTAGGTGAATAAATTTACCATAGGGATAAATCGCAACTGAATCGAGTAGAGGAATGCTGTCTTTTTTTAAGTCTGCAACTAATCTTTCTAGGTTTTCCACTCGGTAATTAATCATAAAGTCTTTGGAAGAAGGTAAAAAATAATTTCCTTTATCGCTCATTGCACTCCATTGTAGAGATCCCATTCTGGTTGAATCTCCATGTAACTCTTGCCATTCGTATCTTGCGCCAAATGGTCCATTTTTTAATCCCAAATTATCTTGGTACCATTTATTTAGTTTACCAGGATTGTGACTTTTGAAAAAGATTCCAGCTATCCCAGAAACTCTGTAATTGTCGTCAATCTTCGTTTCACTTTTTATTATTTTTTCATTGGAATTGTTTGGAGTCAATACAGAATGAAAGAAATAGCCAGCAAAGAATGCTAAGAGAAGAGAAAATATGAGGTTGATGGGTTTTTTCATAGTTCAAGATACGAAAGAAATCTATTTCAATTCAAACGATTGAATTACTTTAATCTAATATGAACCTTAAAATTGGCTTGCACCGATCTTTACAAGCAGGATAAAATATTCTGTGTTTTTTATTAGAACCAGGTTGGCTGCCCCACCAAAACTCAGCAATAGCGATTGGTTTCAGATTATTTTCAAGAGCATACTGTAATAATTTGGGAGCAGCACATTCCCCTGCTGCTGCAGGGGGTGTGCTCTTGTTGTAATTTTCAAATATTTCTAATACATTTTTTTCTTCTCCTTCAATGTTTAAAAATTGGTAGTGTGAGAATAACTGTTGCTGTAATTCGTAAGATTTTTTAGCTCTTTCTTTGGTCAGTTCTTCAAGTTCTGCTGGGTTAGTGGAATTTCCAATTCTTTTGCCCATTTCAGTCAATTCTGTCATTCCTTTGGTAAGAAAATAATCGGATTTACTTTCATCAAAAACTGATGGTACAAGGTGCTTACAAACAATATTGTTTGGTAATTTTCCGGATACAGATGCTATATAACAATATGAATTATCCTGATTTTGAATGACCAAAACTCCAAACATTTTTCCTTTTTCGGAGTCAAAATCATACCCCCAATTTTTACTTTCTATTTCGATCAATTTTTGAAATTCAATAGCAGCTATTTTTGCAATTTCTGGAATAAAAGAACCGAGAGGATTATTCAATTCAGTGGGGATTTCTGTGGTAGAAATATCACTTTGAAATTGGAATATATGAGAATTATTCATTGTTTACTTATAGGCAAAATAAGTCAACACATTTTCCAATAGAGTTTTTATTTCTACTACATCTTTGGAATAAACAATTTCTACAGGAAACTCCCAATTTTCACTTTGTATGATATAAATCCTAAATTCTCCCTCGTTATCTTGTGGTTTACCGTACCAACCCAAGTCAATTTTAATATCTTCTTGAGGAAAATAACACTGAAATAAATCTTCTGTCAAATACAATAGACTATGTTTGATATTGAAATCATTCACAGGGTTATAAGTTGAAAATATGTGTCTAGTAATCAACCCATTTTTTGGAGATTCTATTTCTTGTATTTCGATCATTTGTGCTTAATTTGATTTTTCACTTTGTATAAGAAAGATGAAATATTTTTTTGTTGTTTAAAAAACTCAAAGCAGTTAATTTAAAAATAAGCATTGCCTAATTCTCAATTCATGCCTCAAAGTTCAAATTTTCCTTTTCTCAATCATCAAACTGAATTTCGTACAAATTTTTATAAATTCCATCATGAGCAAGCAATTCTTCGTGCGTTCCTTGTTCCATGAGTATCCCTTTGTCTAGTACAATAATTTTATCTGCATTTTTTATTGTAGATAGTCTGTGAGCCACCAAGATAGATGTCCTTCCTTTGGTTAGTTTTTCTATAGCAGTTTGTATCAATTCTTCTGTTTCTGTATCAATGCTAGAGGTCGCTTCATCTAATACCAGAATTTTCGGATTGTACACATAAGCACGCACAAATGAAATCAATTGCCTTTGTCCAGTGGAAATTCCTGCACCTCTCTCTTTCACATTATAATCATAATTCCCTGGCAATTTCATGATAAAGTCATGCAATCCCACAAATTTCGAAGCTTCTATAACCTGTTCTTTAGTAATTGACGGATCATTCAAAGTGATGTTATTCATGATAGTATCAGAAAACAAGAATACATCTTGAAGAACAACAGCAATGTTTTGTCTTACATCCTCAAGCGTTAGTTCTCGTAAATCTCTTCCGTCTACCAATATTTCTCCTTTTTGAAATTCGTAAAATCTACTTAAAATATTGATAATACTCGATTTTCCTGCTCCAGTAGCTCCAACAAAAGCTACAGTTTGTCCTTCTTTAATATCAAATGAAATGTCCTTAAGAACATAATCTGGTTCGTTATACGCAAATGAAACATTGTGGAAAGAAACTTCACCTTTGAACTCATTAGAACTTGCACCTTCTTTGTTGCTTTGAATTACTTGCTCATCATCCAATACTTCAAAAATATTTTTAGCACGAACAAGTCCTCTTTGAATTACATTAAATTTATCTGCCAACATTCTTATTGGTCTGTAGAGCATGTTTACCCATAAGATGAAAGCAATTAATTGTCCAGTACTGGCTTTTTCAATAGGTCTGTCAATAATTTGATAAGAAGCATAAAAAATAACAAATGCAATAGAGATAGAACTCAAAATTTCTACGACTGGAAAGAAAATGGAGTAAGCCCATACAGATTTTATATGTGCATTTCTATGTAGTTTATTTATTTCGGTAAATTCCTGGTATTCAATTTTTTCTCTTGAAAATAGTTGAAGAATGGTCATGCCGGTTAGTCTTTCTTGAACAAAAGTATTGAGCTTTGATACCTGAGTGCTTTCTAATTGATACGCTTTTTTAATTGCATTTTTAAAAATATTGGTCGCCCAGAATAGTAGGGGAAGAGGAATGAGAATCATCAAGGCAAAAACCCAGTTCTCAATAAACATGAACGTAATCACAAGGATTAATCCAAGTAAATCTCCTGCAATGGTAATAATTCCATTAGAAAATATTTCAGAGGCAGCCTCCACATCAGAAACCAATCGGGTAACAAGTTTTCCTATTGGGTTTTTGTCAAAATACTGAGTTTTAAATTGAATCAGGTGTTCGTACAGCTTTTCTCGGATATCCGAGATTATACTTTGTCCAATTAGGTTCGTATAGTAGACGGTTGCAAACCTCAGAAATGCTTCAATTACAACCGTGAGCATAGCAATAATAGTCCAGTACAGAAAACCATTTTCTGGATTTAAATCAGCATTTATAGAGTTTAAGACACTGGAAGCTCCATCAAAATTACTAGATTTCATGACGAACTTGTCAATCAAAAAGCCAATTATAATAGGTCTGATAGGAGAGAGGATAGAATTAATGATTGTTCCTGATACAGTCAACCAAAACATAACTTTATAGGGCTTTTGGAAAACCATAATTCGTTTTAGTAAACTTATATTTTTTGTTTCTCTCAAATTATTCTACTTGCTTTTATAACTTCTAATAGTTTCTGCAACCAAAGTTGGGGTTTGTATTTATTTTTTACTCTCTCATAACCAAAAAGTTTCGATTATGAAATAGCCTTAATCAAATCTTGTTTGGTAATAATACTGTAGGAATGATCTTTATTTTGAACCATAACAGCAGCATTCTCTTTTGTTATCATTTTCGAAATGTCTTCCATTTTGGTGTGCAAGTCGATTACCGGAAATGCAGGGGAAAGAATTGCCTCGATAGAGTCTCTTTTTGCATCTGGGTTGTCAAATAAGTGATTTATTATGTTAGTCTCGCTAATAGATCCAATAATTTCTTTCCCCTTAAATACAGGGAACTGAGAAATGCTAAATCGAGCCATTTTTTCTACAACAGAACTAATGGTTTCATCATGATTCACGATAACCAAATGTCCTTCTGTGCTAATAATATCAATTGCTTTGGTCTCATGGTTTTCTACAAAACCTCTTTCTCTCATCCAATCTTGATTGAAAAATTTCCCTACATATCTACTTCCATGATCATGAAATAAAACAACTACCACATCTCCTTTTTTGAACATGTGTTTCATTTGTAAAATTCCTTTTACAGCAGATCCAGCTGAGTTTCCAACGAAAATCCCTTCTTCTTTCGCGATTCTTGGCGTCATAATTGCACCATCTTTATCAGTCACTTTTTCAAAGTGGTCGATTACATCAAAGTCTACATTTTTTGGCAAGATATCTTCCCCAATTCCTTCTGTAATATAAGGGTATATTTCTGCTTCGTCAAAAATTCCAGTTTCGTGGTATTTTTTGAAAACTGATCCGTATGTATCAATTCCTATTATTTTGATGTCTGGATTTTTTTCTTTTAAATATTTACCAACTCCAGAAATTGTACCTCCAGTTCCTACACCTACAACAAAATGAGTTATTTTTCCTTCAGTTTGTTCCCAAATTTCAGGTCCAGTGGATTCATAATGTGCCAATCTATTTGATAAATTATCGTATTGGTTCACGTACCAGCTATTTGGAGTTTCATCAGCTAATCTCTTCGATACGGAATAATACGATCTTGGATCATCTGGCTCAACATTAGTAGGACAAACTACAACTTCGGCTCCTACAGCTCTTAAAATGTCCATTTTTTCTTTAGATTGCTTGTCACTTAATACACAAATCAATTTGTAACCCTTGATGATGCAAGCTAATGCTAATCCCATTCCAGTATTACCAGATGTACCTTCTATCAAAGTTCCGCCAGGTTTTAAATTTCCGTTTTTCTCAGCATCCTCAATCATTTTCAATGCCATTCGGTCCTTCACAGAATTCCCAGGATTAGTTGTTTCCACTTTTGCTAGAACCAAAGCGTCAATCTCTTTAGTCAATTCGTTTAATTTAACTAGCGGAGTATTTCCAATGGTTTCGAGTATATTGTTATAGTAATTCATAGCGTACGGTACAGATTGATGTTTATTTTTTGCAAATATAGGTAATTGATTAAACAAAAACTTGTCCTTGCAAAGGTACTATTAAAGTAATTATTTTTTTGTTCTATAATTACTTGTATTCTACCATTGTCAAAGCATCCACAATCATTAGTTACAGTGCGCGAGCAAGGTTCTGAAAATAATTTCATATCTCAAACCTAGTGAAATCGTGCGAAAGAAGATATTAACCAACTCAATGTTGAAAAAAGACACTAATCTTTATGTTTTTAAGTTAACCTTTTTATAAATTTGTGCCATAAATGTAGAATTACATCAGCATGGCAAAAGCTATTAAAATAAGAAAAGGTCTCGACCTAAAAGTGAAGGGTAAACCTGAACTAACTGTAAGTGAGGTTTCAAACTCATCACATTACTCAGTAAAACCTACTGATTTTCCATCTTTAACACCTAAAATGGTGGTAAAAGTAGGAGATAAAGTAAAAGTAGGAACCCCAATCTTTCACGACAAATACCGTGAAGCAATTAACTATGTTTCTCCAGTAAGTGGTGAAGTACAGGAAATTGTTAGAGGTGAAAAAAGAAAAATCCTTGAAGTAGTAATCAAAGCGGACAGCTCTTTTCAATACGAAACTATTGAGGCAAGCGGAGACGTTAAGGAAACAATTTTAAAAAGTGGGCTTTGGCCTTGTATCAAGCAAAGACCTCTAGATATTGTTGCAGATTATAACAATGCACCCTTGGCAATTTATGTTTCAGGTTTTGATTCTGCGCCCTTAGCACCAGATTACGAATATCTGTTGAAAGACAAACAAGCAGAATTGCAAGCAGGTTTTGATGCATTAGTAAAACTTACTGAAGGTAAAGTTCATGTAACAATAGAAAACTCATCAAAGAAGAACAGTGTATTCTCCGAAATCACAGGGATAGATTTAAATACAATAAGTAGCAAGCACCCAGCAGGTAATGTAGGGACGCAGATTCATGCAATCAGACCTATCAATAAAGGTGAGTTTGTATGGACTATAAATGCTATAGATGTTGCAAGAATTGGAACTCTAATGATTTCAGGTCAAATTGATTTTACCAAAACAATCGCATTAACAGGTTCAGAGGTTACAACACCTTCTTATTATAAGGTAGTAGCAGGAGCAAAAATGTCAGATTTAATTGACAAAAAAATAAAAGGTGATAATGTTCGATACATCTCAGGAAATTTATTGACAGGAGAGAATGTTGGCAAAGAGGGTTACCTAGGATTTTACGAAAATCAAGCAACAGTAATACCTGAAGGAGATTTTCATAGATTTTCATTTACCGAAGGATGGTTTGCTCCAGGATTTTCTAAGTTATCAAACTCAAAGACATTCATGTCGAGTCTGATTCCTAAGAAAGCTTATGATGTTGATACAAACACAAATGGAGAAGAAAGAGCTTTTGTAATGTCAGGTCAATACGAGCCAGTATTTCCTTTTGATATCTATCCTGTGCAGTTGTTGAAGGCTGTGATAACAAATGATATTGACAAAATGGAGAAATTAGGAATTTATGAAGTAGCGCCAGAAGATTTTGCTTTATGTGAATTTGTTTGTGCATCTAAAATAAACTCTCAGAAAATAATTAGAGACGGATTAAAAGTAATAGAAGAAGAGTGTATGTAACTCAAATTCAGTAATTAAACCTTAAATAGAATATGAAATTTTTAAGAAATTTTTTCGATAAAAGTTATGAAAAGGCAGGCCACAAATGGCACCCAGTAGTAGAGTCTTTTGATACCATCCTTTTTACACCCAACATCACTACCAAATCTGGTGCTCACATTAGAGATGCAGTTGATTTGAAAAGAACCATGATGTTTGTAATCTTAGCTATGGTTCCAGCATTATTGTTTGGAATATGGAATGTAGGTCATCAACATTTTATTATGAAAGGTGAATCAGTTGAGTTCTTGGATAAAATTCTTCATGGATCATTCAGAGTAATTCCTATCGTAGCTGTTTCTTATGGAGTCGGACTTTTGGTAGAATTTATTTTTGGAGTGATAAAAGGACATTCTCTACACGAGGGTTATTTGGTCTCTGGAATGTTGATTCCTTTAATTATGCCAGTTGATACTCCACTTTGGATGATTGCAATAGCAGTTGTTTTTGGAGTTATTATTGGAAAAGAAGTATTTGGAGGTACAGGAATGAATGTAGTTAATGTAGCTTTAACAACAAGAGCATTTTTATTCTTTGCCCACCCAACTTCAATGTCAGGTGATACAGTTTGGACATCAGGCTTTAAAGCAGCAAAAGAAGCAGGAACTGTTGCAAATGGATATTCTGGAGCAACACCACTAGGGCAGTTAGCTTCTATGACTACTGATAATCCAGCTTATGAAAACGTCACTGAATTTGCAACAAATGGAATCACAATTTCTAGAGCACTCACGGGAGATTATTTAGGGTCAATCGGAGAAAGTTCTACTATAGCAATCCTTATAGGTTTAGCATTTTTGTTAATCACAAGAGTTGCAAGTTGGAGAATTGTTATTTCCTTTCTTTTGGGAGGATTCGTAATGGCATCTATCTTCAATATTTTTGCAGGTGATAATGCTTACATGCAATTGCCGGCTTATCATCAGCTGTTATTAGGAGGATTTATGTTCGGAATGGTATTTATGATTACTGATCCAGTAACAGCATCACAAACAACCAAAGGTAAATGGTGGTATGGTTTTGCAGCAGGATTCTTAGGTATATTGATACGAGTTGCTAATCCAGCTTATCCAGAAGGTATAATGCTTGGGATATTGATAGCAAATGTAACAGCACCATTGATCGATCACATGGTATTGAATGCAAACATCAAGAAAAGAGAAAAGAGATTAGCAAAAGCAACAGCTTAATTTTCAATATTTAAAACAAATTACAATGAGTATAAATAAAGAAGGAAACGGATATACTTTAACATTTGCAATCATTATGGTTGCAGTAGTGGGAGGTTTATTAGCATTTATCGCTTCATCTCTGAAGCCACTTCAGCAAGAGAATGTGAAAAACGAGAAAATGCAAAATATTCTTCAAGCCATAGGTATCGAGGAAACGGCAGAAGTTTCAAGAGACGAAGCAGGTGCAATGTTCAATAACTACATAACCGAAAGAATCGTTTTGGATTATGATGGGAATGTATTGCAAAAATATACGAATGAAGATCCAATTAAAGAAAAAGATAATTTAGATGCTTTTAATGTAGATGTTAGGAAGTATTACAATGACTTGACTGGATTGATGAAAAAGTATCCTGAAGGAGGAGCTGAATACGAAGCTGGTTTGAAAGAAGAAGGAATTACTTACCCAATGTTTGTATGCGAGAAAGAAGGTGAAAAATATTACATCACTTATTTTAGTGGAAAAGGACTTTGGGATGATATCTGGGGATATATCTCTTTGAAAGAGGATGGAAGAACAATCAATGGTTCAGTTTTCGATCACAAAGGAGAAACACCAGGTCTTGGTTCTAAAATTACTGAAGAAATTTTCAACAAAGATTTTTTAGGTAAAGTAATAACTAATGAAGAAAACGAGTACAGACCAATTAAAGTCTTAAAACCTGGGCTAGAAAGAAAAAATTACGAAGTACAAGGGTTGAGTGGGGCAACTTTCACCCATGTAGGAGTGGAAGAAATGATGAAGCGTTCTTTGGCCGTTTACTCTAAGTATTTCAAAAATAACTTAACAAGCAAAATTGAACCAATTGAGACATCAGTAGATTCAACAATGATTATGGATTCTACTTATGTAGATTCAATCAACACAATGGTTGATGAAAATCCTGTGTTAGCAACTAAATAATTTTTTAAAAGAATAAAACTAAAAATATGTCTGAAACGAAAGAACCTTTATTCTCGAAAAAGAATAAAAAATTAATATCAGATCCATTGAATCTGAATAACCCAGTAACTATTCAAGTTTTGGGGATTTGTTCTGCACTTGCAGTTACAGTGCAAATGGATAATGCAATTGTAATGTCAATAGCAGTATTGTTTGTCATGGTAATGGGGAACTTAATTGTTTCTTTGATGAGAAACATGATACCTACAAAAATCAAGATTATCGTGCAGTTAGTTATTGTTGCAGCTCTTGTAATTATTGTAGATCAAGTGCTGAAGGCATATGTGTATGATGTTGCCAAATCTCTCTCAGTATTCGTAGGGTTAATCATTACAAATTGTATTATTATGGGAAGACTGGAAGCTTTTGCATTAGGAAATAAGCCAGGTCCTTCTATCCTTGATGGAGTTGGAAATGGATTAGGTTATGGTTTAATCTTAGTTGTTGTAGCTTTTTTCAAAGAATTGTTTGGTTCCGGTAGTATCACTATTCCAGGAATACCAAAGTTGGAATTATTCAACTGGATAGGATTATACGATTTAGGTTATGAAAACAATGGGTTGATGCTTTTACCGCCTTCTTCATTGATTTTAGTAGCCTTATATATTTGGGTACAGAAGAAAAAAACACCAAGTTTGATTGACGAAAACGCGAGTTAGTAAAAGAAAAGATTTAGAAAAAAAATTATGGAATTATTAAAATTATTTATCAGAGCAGCCTTTGTTGACAACATGGTATTTACATTTTTCTTCGGAATGTGTTCATACTTGGCAGTATCGAAAACAGTAAAAACAGCCTTCGGTTTAGGACTAGCAGTAATCTTTGTATTGGTTGTGACTGTTCCAGTAAATTACCTTTTGGAGTCTTACATACTTAAAGATGGAGCTTTGGCATGGTTGGGTGCTGAGTATGCAGATGTAGATTTGAGTTTCTTAAGTTTCATCATGTTCATTGCAGTAATCGCATCTATCGTGCAGTTAGTTGAGATGTTAGTAGAGAAATTTTCTCCATCTTTATATGGAGCATTGGGAATTTTCTTGCCCTTGATTGCAGTAAACTGTGCAATTCTTGGAGGTTCATTGTTTATGCAACAGAAGAATTTTCCAACAGTTGGTCATGCAACAATTTACGGATTGGGATCAGGATTCGGATGGTTTGTAGCAATTGTTTTATTAGCAGCTATTAGAGAAAAGATAAAATATTCTCACGTTCCAGGACCTTTAAGAGGAGTAGGAATGGCATTTATTTTGACAGGGCTAATGGGATTAGCATTTTTAGGATTTTTAGGATTTAACATATAACACAAAACACTCATTATGGATATTAAAATAGTCGGAATAACGATAGCAGTATTTTTACTTGTGATTCTTGTTTTGGTATTGATGTTGCTTTTTGCAAAAGCAAAATTATCACCCTCAGGAAAACTAACAATCAACATCAATGGTGGAGAAAGAGTATTGGAAGTAAATGGAGGAGATACTTTGTTAAGTACCCTAAGTAACTCAGGAATTTTCTTGCCTTCAGCATGTGGAGGAGGTGGAACATGTGCACAATGCATTTGTCAGGTACACGAGGGAGGAGGTGCAATTCTTCCAACAGAGACACCTTCTTTCACAAGGAAAGAAATAGCAACAAATCACAGATTGGGTTGTCAGGTGAAAGTGAAAGAGAACATGACGATTGAAATTGAAGAAGAAATTCTTGGAATTAAAGAATGGGAAGCAACAGTTTCGTCTAACTTTAATGTTGCAACTTTTATTAAAGAATTTATTGTTGAGATTCCAGAAGATATGGATTACAAAGCTGGAGGATACATCCAGATTAAAATACCAGC
Organism: Flavobacteriales bacterium; assembly: GCA_039770535.1. GTDB lineage: Bacteria > Bacteroidota > Bacteroidia > Flavobacteriales_D > CAJJDF01 > CAJJDF01. The sequence continues at coordinate 11,519 of JBDMYC010000182.1, read as the reverse complement.
TTGTACAATTAACTATAAAAACATGGATGTGGAAGCACACCCACAAGACCACCCGGGAGAGCCAGATAAATTCAAGGCAGATTGGGAGAAATTTGGATTGTGGCCTTTGGTAATGGAAAACAAAGAAGAAGTGGTAAGAGCTTATTCTATGGCTAGTTACCCAGCAGAAGGTAGAAAAATAATGTTGAATGTGCGTATTGCTACGCCTCCATTTGACAGAGCAGCAGGAGGTTGGATGAAAGTTAATCCAGGAGTTGCATCTTCCTACATTTTTGATCAGAAAGTGGGAGATAAAGTGACGATTTCAGGTCCTTATGGAGAATTTTTCATTAATCACTCTGATGCAGAAATGCTTTACGTAGGTGGAGGGGCAGGAATGGCGCCAATGAGATCTCATCTGTACGAATTATTCAAGACTATCAAAACGGGAAGAAAAGTAACTTATTGGTACGGAGGAAGAAGTAGAGCTGAATTATTTTACATTCATTATTTCCGTGACCTAGAAAAAGAATTTCCAAATTTCAAATTCTACTTGGTATTGTCTGATGCATTAGAATCTGACAATTGGGTAGAAAAGAAAGATATCGAAGATGAAGAAGGAGATGGATTTACTGGATTTGTGCACAATGCAGTAATTGAACAATACCTAGAAAAGCATGATGCTCCCGAGGACATTGAATTTTATTTCTGTGGACCGCCATTGATGAACCAAGCTGTTATCAAAATGTGTGACGATTGGGGAGTTCCAGATGAAAATGTAAGATTTGATGATTTTGGAGGGTAATTTCAGAATCAGTTAATATGCTAAAAGCCGTTCCAATTTGTTGGGGCGGTTTTTTTTGTTTTAAATGGTTGTAGCTTTTATTTTTAAGTTATATTTAGGGTAATTAATTAGGGGATAAATAAAGGAAATTAATAATGAGGGTTAAGAATTGGACTCCAACTTATACATTGGGATTTATACTAGTTTGGTTTACCAAACGAGGATATTTTAGTCGTGTTGCAACAAATGGTCTCTCCAATATTCCGAAAAATACGCCTATAATTTTTGCAGCTAACCATCAGAACAGTCTCATAGATCCGATTGTGATTGCGACATCCTCAAGGGAGCCTATATTTTTTCTTACAAAATCTGCTGTTTTTAGAAACCCTAAGATTGCAAAAATTCTATATTCGCTCAATATGCTGCCTATTTACCGAGAGAGAGATGGAGCTGATTTTAAAGAGAGAAATATTCAAATCTTCAATAGGTGCAGTGAACTCTTGGGGCAAAATAGCAGAATTATAATTTTTCCTGAGGGTAGTCATAATACCCAAAATAGATTGAGAAATTTGAAGAAAGGGATCGCAAGAATAGTTATGCAAGCCCACAAAGAACATCATAAAGATATTTATATCGTTCCTGTTGGTTTAAATTACACCAATACAAGGAACAAGTCCGCAGACTTACTGGTGAATTATGGAGAACCAATTAATGCTAGTGAACTAATAGAGAATTGCAATGAGATGGATTCCGACACAGATATTTTTGGGACAATGATTGAAACCATTGGAGAGGGGATGAAAAGAGAAATGCTTGATTACAGTAATATTGATTATTATTTTTTGTCAGAATTTTTAATTTCTAAAGTCCGCAGAAAGAGAACAACTGTTAAAGAAAGATTTAGATGGGATAAAGAAAAATCTGAAAAATTGAATTCCTTCATAGTTAAAAACCAGTCTCTTGCTGACGATATGCAAGTAAAAGCAAAGGAACTGGATGAAATTTGTGAGGAAAATGATTTAAAACCGTATTTATTTGCGAAGAATACACACAATGTGATGTTGCAAGCTATTGGTCTCATCCTTGGGTTTCCATTTTTTTTATATGGAGTATTGAATAGTTATATTCCTTCTATATTACCCCAAATAATGGTGCTTAAAAATATCAAAGACAGACAGTATGACAGCTCTATTAATATGGTTTTGGGCGGTTTACTGATGTTTTTATTTTGGAGTGCACAATCTCTTGTTGTTTCTTTGTTCACAGATAATTATTTATGGATGTTGTATTTTATTTCCTGTGTGATTTTTAGATGGTTTTCATATGAATATCATATCTTTTATTTAAGATTTGTAGGGAAAAGGAAATACAATAGTTTTGTAAAGGAAAATCCACAAGAAGCGAAATCATTGAGGGAGAAGTATCGCTCTCTGAAACAATTTATTTTACATTTATAAAAAAAAGGAGGTATGAAAAACGTAGTAATAGGACTGTTTTTATTTGCAAGTATTAGTGCTTTAGGGCAAATGCAAAGCGCACAATCAATTTCAGAACCAGAACCAAAACAGGCTTCTGAGTTGAAAGAATTAACCTTGAATGATGCAGTTTTGAGCTATTACAAAGGATTGTATCCTGAAAATTTAAGAGGTTTTAAATGGGTAGAAGGAAAAGATTCTTACATATATTATGAAGACGGAGCTTATATTATGAAAAGTGCTGCAGAAGGAAAACAAGAATTCCTATTTGATGATAAATTTTTTAAAGATGCAGGATTTTCAAAAATCCCTTCAATTCTTGAAATTCATGATTTGCAAATGGTAGTCTCTCAAAATAATGAAATTATTATTTATAGATATTGGGGTAAGAAAAAAGGATTAGAAACAAAAATTATTTTGCCTAAAGGGGCAACCAATCGAGAATTTAATATGAAAGCACGGGCAGTTGCTTATACGCTAGAAAATAATTTGTATTTGGCAACAGTCAAAGATAGTATGATAACGATTGTTGAAAATGAGGATAAAAACATTGTTACAGGACAAGCGATACATAGATTCGAATTTGGAATTGGAAAAGGAATATTTTGGTCACCTGATGGAAACTACATTGCTTATTATCAGAAAGATGAATCGGATGTTGCAGATTATCCATTATTGAATATTAATGTGACTCCAGGAGAAGTAAATTCAATAAAATACCCAATGGCAGGGCAAAAAAGTGAATACGGAAAAGTGGGAGTTTATAGTTTGAAAAAGGGAACAAGAGGATTTTTGGGATTAGTAAAAAGAAAAATGAATCTTAAAACTGGTGGAGAAAAAGACGATCACTATTTGACAAATGTAACTTGGGGACCAAACGAAGATAAGATCTACATTGCAGAAGTAAATAGAGGACAAAATCACGTATGGTTTAATGAATATAGTGTAAAAGGAAAAAATAAAATCCGTACAATTTTTGAAGAAACCCATGACAAATGGACTGAACCAGAAAATCCTGGATTTTTCCCAACAAAAGATGCAAATTCAATGCTTTGGATGAGTGAAAAGGATGGCAACATGAATCTGTATCGTGTAAATATGAAAAATGGAGATTGGACTCCTTTAACTGGTTTTGAGTTTCCTATTACTTCATTTTTAGGCATTAATGATGCAGGAACTTTTGCTTACGTCCAAGCTACTGGAGAAGATGGAAGAGAAAAACACCTATATCAAGTTTCACTAAAAGAAAAAGATGTAACTCATTTGACACCTCAAAGTGGAACTCACAATGGAAGAGTGAGCAGTACTGGAAACTACATGATAGATATTTATTCAAGTACTTCTGTGCCTAGGATTACGCAAATCATTGATGTAAAAACAAAAGAAAAATCTGTTTTGAAAGAATCTCAAAATCCTGTAGCAGACTATAAAATGGCAAAAATGGAGTTTGGAGAATTGACATCAAAAAGTGGAGAAAAATTGTACTCAAGAATGTTTAAACCAGCAGATTTTGATGCTAGTAAAAAATATCCTGTATTGATTTATGTGTACGGAGGTCCTCATGCACAAATGATTACCAATAGTTGGGGTGGTGGAGCAAGTATGTGGATGCACTGGATGGCAAATCAAGGATATATAGTTTTTACTTTGGACAATAGAGGTTCGGCAAACAGAGGGTTTAATTTTGAAAACCAAATCCATAGACAAATTGGAGAAGTAGAAATGGAAGATCAATTGACTGGAGTAGAATATTTGAAATCACTTCCTTATGTAGATGGAGATAGATTAGCCATTCATGGTTGGAGTTATGGAGGATTTATGACAACTTCATTGATGTTGCGTCATCCTGGAGTTTTTACAACTGCTGTGGCTGGTGGTCCAGTTATCGACTGGAAATGGTATGAGATTATGTATGGAGAAAGATATATGGATTCTCCTCAAGAAAACCCAGAAGGATACAAAAAGAACAGTTTGATGCAATATGTGAAAGATTTAGACGGAAAACTACTTTTAATTCACGGAACTGTGGATGATGTAGTTGTCATGCAACACAATTTGGCTTTGGTTCAGCAATCGGTTACGGACGGGGTGCAATTAGATTTCTTTGCTTACCCAATGCATCCTCACAATGTGAGAGGAAAAGATAGAGTGCACTTGATGACAAAGATTTTGAATTATGTGATGGAGAATAATAAGTAAGGTAGGGGTTGGAAGAAAAAAGAGGAAATACGAATTTAAAATGAGGCTCTCGATACTAAATAATTTCCTTTTCAGTCAATTATTTCACTCGAACTGACAGGAAAAGAATAGTGTCAGTTCGAGTGATTTTAGAGAGTAATAACAGACTAAAATTGTATCGAGAACAGATTAGAAACAACAAAGTGACAGACACATACAGACATAAAGGGTTAAGAAAGCAATTGGCAGAAGAAATTGCGAGTAAGGGAATTAAAGATTCAAGGGTTATTGAAGCAATTGGTAAAATTCCTCGGCATTTCTTTTTGGATACTGCATTTGCTGAACATGCTTATGAAAATAAGGCGTTTCCAATTGGCTCAGGGCAAACAATTTCACATCCTTACACGGTTGCTTTTCAGTCTGAATTACTGGAAGTAAAAAAAGGGCATAAAATTTTGGAAATAGGAACGGGTTCTGGTTATCAAACGACTGTTTTATTGGAACTTGGGGCAAAAGTTTTTTCAATCGAAAGACAAAAAGAATTATTTGACCGAACAAAACTCATCTTGAAGAAAATGAATTATTCAGCTAAGCTCTATTACGGAGATGGCTATAAAGGAATCCCTACTTGGGCGCCTTATGATTCTATAATTGTTACTTGTGGAGCACCATTTATTCCAGAAGATCTTCTAAAACAGTTGAAAATAGGAGGAAAGCTTGTTATTCCTGTGGGAGATACCAAGCAAATTATGACCTTGATTACTAAACAATCAGATACCGAATTCACAAAAAAAACTTTTGGAGATTTTATGTTTGTGCCAATGCTAGAGAAGAAAGCTAGAGATTAGATAATTGATAATTAACAATGGAGAATTAATAATAAAGAGTGTTGAATTCAGCTTAGGTTATTAATAGAGGCCGTTAATAAAATAATTACCAGAGGTAGTTCAATTCTCGTCAATAGTGTTATTTTTATAAAGATGAATAATCTCATTTACACTAAAAACAGATGACTCTTATAACAACACATTCCCAGTTAAAAACCATTGCCAAAACAGCACTGTTTTTTGTGTTTTTAATGGCTTCTTCGCCAGCAATATCTCAGTTTTATACTCCTGCTCAGATTACTACTATACATACTGCAAAATCTGCATTAGAAGGAAATTTGTATTTAGACACAGTCAATAATAACTTTTTTATTGGACTCACAACAGGCGAATTAGCAAAAATTGGAGATACTTTAGACGAAAAAATTGATTCTGCTTTTTACTTGAATGACACCCTATTTATTTTGGAAGGAAACGACACAGTATTTGTTCTAGTTAGCGGATTGAAAGATCACGATTGGTACAAAGAAGGAACTACCGAAAGTCCTACAAGTATAAACGATACTATCTTTACGAATGGAGAAGTCATTTTAAAATCTCATCCAAATACCAGAGCTGACGACACAACTGGCTATTTGAATGTTCTATACACTAATCCTGATGGACAAATAATGAGTGGACGAAGAGAAATAATTCCTCCTTCGCCTTTTATTGATGTTTCATCTGCCAGTACAGGAAATTCGATAAATATGTACAATTATTACAGTACACAGTTTACAAACAGTGGTTTACAAGTTATTCCTGTTGCAAACCTAGATTTTTATGTCATTTCTTTTGATACTTCTGTTTTTTCTAATGTAGCGATTAGTCCTGCAGGTGTGCTCACTTTTGATGTGCTTACTTCTAGTCGAACAAATTCTTGTATTGATGTAAGATTTTATACCAAATAACACATCAATAATGAAAAAAGGATTTTTCTTATTGTTGTTTACTATTCTAATCAATAGTCAATCTCTATCTCAAAACGCAGGAGACTTACTTTTTATATCATACAATGCAGATGGCAATGATGGATTGGGATTAGTTGCGCTAGAAGATATCCCTGCATCAAGTATTATCCACTTTAACGATAACGAATGGAATGGATCAGCCATTGGTTCTGGTGGAGCTTTTAACAATAATAACGAAACGGAGATGTCTTGGAACTCCGGAACAGCAATAATTCCAGCAGGAACTGTCATTCTTTTTCGAGATATAGATGATACTGGAAATGCTCTTTATGGAGCTTATGTTAACGGAATAGTGACAGGAACTATGACAGGAAATATGGCACTTGCTGCAAGTAATGAAGTGGTGTATTGCTTTACTGGAGTTGATAATGAAACACCTTCGGTTTTTATAACTGCAATCTCAAGTGATGGATTTACTGGAGCTAATGGACAATTGAACAATACAAACTTAACGGCAGGAATAAATGCTGTCGAATTTTTTGGGGACATTGATGTTGCAGAATTTACGACTTTAACTGGATGCAACAAAGCTCAAATTCAATTAGCTATAGCAAATACATCCAACTGGATAACGGATAATGGAAGTGGAAACCAAAGCAATGACGGTGGAGCAGATTTTCCGCCTAATTCAACTCCTACTTTCACAATTTGTCCCGTGCTTGCACCAGGTGGAATAATCAATGAATTGGTACTGTGGCTCAAAGCCGATAGTGGAGTTGCGAATGGATCAGTACTCGCAACAGACGGACAAGCAGTTAATACTTGGAGAGATCAATCTGGTGCTCGAACAAATGATGCAACTGACAATAATTTACCACCGCCAACTTTTAGAAATAATAGTGCGGACGAAGTAAATTTTAATCCCGTAGTAGATTTTGATGGAGTAAATGATGGACTAGACTTTGGAAACGATTATATTTTTTCTTCGGGAGTTGGCAATGAAGACGGAATCACTATTTTTGCTGTTGTTGAGCCAGATATTCCTACTTCTTTCAAGCCTCGCCAATTTGTATTTGATTATGGATTTGTAGCAAACCAAGGTTTTGGGTTTTGCTACGGCAGCAATAGCTTTTCTTTATACACTCCTACAAACCACTCGGGAACATTTAATGGAGATAATTCACACTCCTTCAGTGATTTTGGAACTATCTCTCGATTTAAAATTGATTTTGGAGTAAACCAAACTTATAACCTTAATGGAGAAACAACACCTTCGGCAACAAATAATATCTCCTTATCTCAATTAACAACTAATGAGATTTCGAAAAATTCTTCTTCAATGGGAAGTTCGGGTCCAATAACAATAGGGAGGCAATCTAAATCTGCTGGATTAAGTTCAAATAACGGACGATTATTAGATGGGAGTATTGCAGAAATAATAGTATATAAAAGAAATTTAACAGCAGTAGATATTAGAAGAGTAGAGTCTTATTTGGCAATAAAATGGGGTATAACTTTGGATAACACTGGAAGCGGAACTGCGGGAAATTATGAAAGTAGTAGTGGAACTTTGTTTTGGGATGCTGTTTCAAATTCAGGTTTTCACAATGATGTTTTTGGAATTGGGAGAGATACAATTTCAGGTCTTGGTCAGGTGAAATCGAAATCTATAAATTCCAGTTCAGTAGTTATTATTGAGGCACAGAATGAAGGAACAAATGCAGTAAATAATTTCACAGAAATCGCACAAGATGAATTTTTGATGATCGGAAATAATGGGTTGCCAGCTACTTTCAGTACAACAAATCCAGCTCCTTTCTATAGTTTAATTTCAGATAGAATTTGGAAAAATCAGAATATTGGGAATGTAGGAAATGTGACTTTGAGTTTTATTATTCCTAACAATGGAAATCCTAATGATTATGCAGTACATACCGATATCGATACAGATTTTACAAGTGGAGCAAGCAATTTCATTTGTAGTTCTATTTCGGGAGACACATTGTTTTTTCAAGGTGTAAACTTGTCTTCTACGGAATATTTTGCTCTTGGATTTAAAAGACCGAGAACTATGGCTACATCTTCAACTTGCGGATTTATTGCTGTTTCTGATTCATTACTTTCAGTGCCATTATCAAATCAAACTTCTCTATGGTTCAAAGCAAATAAGGGTACAAGTTGCAACACGCCAGGGTGCGAAGTAGCTCAATGGGACGACATGAGTAGTTTTGGAAACAATGCAACTCAAACTGTTTCAGCTAATCAACCAAGCTTCTCTGTCAATACTACCAATTTTAATCCATCTGTAACTTTTGATGGGACAAACAGTGGAGATATACTAACAGGGTCAGGTATAAATCAAACTACTAGTGTTTCCATATTTGTGGTGGGATTAGAACAAGTTCAAGCAACAGGGTTTGGAGGTTCAAGTTATCGACCCATCTTTTCTGCTGGTGGAGTTTTCGGTCCGACAGATGTTTTTGGTTATGATATTTCTTTTCCTGCCAATAATATTTCATCTAGAATTACCTTTTTAGCTCCTGCAAATTCTGGTTTATTAGTTCCTGCAATTGTCCAAAATGCTCCTTATGACAATATGTACAATTTGTATCAGTTTACAAGTGAAACGGGTTCTTTAGAAGCATTTAAAAACGGAAATTCAATAGGAACAAACACTGCAACAAGAACTACCGGATTTTCTTCTATTTTCTCTATTGGAGGAAATTCTACCAATAACGATAGAAGGTACAGAGGAAACATCAATGAAGTGATTTATATCAATGACACCATTTCGCAAGAATTTTCTAATCAAATACAAACGTACCTTGCAATAAAATATGGAATTAGTTTGGGTTTTGATTATGTAAACCCTTTAGAAACAGTAATCTATGATGTGTCTAACGGTTTTGGAAATGGAGTTTTTGGAGTAGGACGAAGTGCTACGTTTGATTTTTACCAACCAAAATCTACTTCAGAAACTGATTTTAGTGGACTTACTTTGGAGGCAAATATCAATATTGGGGACGAAAATTATTTGCTCATTGGCCACGATAATGGAGCTTTAACACGAATAAATTTTGCAGGACAAACAAATGTCTTAACTAGAAAATGGTATGCAGAAATGACGGGAGGAGTAGGAACTGTGAATTTGGAACTGGACCTTGCAGAAGTAGGAGGGAACACAAGTTCGTTACCTGTAAACGTAAAAATCGGAATTTCAAATTCAGCTACTTTAGCTAATATTCATTGGGTGGAAGCAATTTCAGTAACCAGTGGAATTGCTCAATTTGAAGGGATTAATTTATACGATAAGTATTTTACATTTTCTGTGGCGCCATAGGTCTTTACCCATCCTCGATTCAATATAATTTTTTCTACAATAATTTATTGAGAAAGGGTTAGCAGGGAAGTAGCTTTAAGAAAAAAACTAAATTTTTCTTTATTCCAAAAACAAATTGAAACCGATAAGATATTGTCTATTTTTGCAAGCTCTAAGAGTAAAATAAATTATTCATTTTTAATTATCCACTATCAATTTTTCTAATTACACTATAGAATTCAAACGAAACTGGCAACTTGCATGGCCAGTAATCTTAGGATTATTGGGGCATACCATAGTTGGTTTGGTAGATAATATAATGGTGGGAAAATTGGGAACAGGACCACTTGCAGCAGTTAGTTTGGGTAATAGTTTTCTGTTTATGGCAATGTCAGTTATTTTGGGTTTTTCGACTGGAATTACTCCCTTAGTTGCAGCTTCGGATGCAATAAATAATGTGAAAGAAGGGAAAAGTGTTCTTAAAAATGGAATCCTACTTGTAACAGGGTTAGGAATATTATTGACAGCCATCATCTTTGCCGTGCGACCTCTTTTGTATCACATGAAACAAACGGAAGAAGTAGTAGAATTAGCCATTCCTTACCTCAATATTGTTGCACTTTCGCTTATTCCTTTAGCAGTATTTCAAGCAGTAAAACAATTTGCTGATGGTTTGTCAGAAACCAAATACTCTATGTGGGCAACAGTTGTAGCCAATATTTTGAATGTAGTTCTTAATTATGTTTTGATTTATGGAATTTGGATTTTTCCAGAAATGGGAATTGTCGGAGCAGCTTGGGGAACATTCATTTCAAGAGTAATTATGGCTTTGGCTATGTTTGGATTCATATTTAAAAAGAAAAAATTTCTGGTATATTTTGAGAATTTATGGAAAGAAAAAATCTTAAAAACTACAATCAAAAAACTAAACGGAATTGGATTTCCTTCTGCCCTGCAAATGTTTTTCGAGTTTGGAATATTTACCGCAGGAATTTGGCTTAGTGGTACTTTAGGTAAAAATCCGCAAGCAGCTAATCAGATAGCTCTAAATCTCTCCTCTATGACATTTATGTTTGCTATGGGAATGGCTGTCGTAGCTACTATTCGAGTAGGAAATCAGTTTGGATTAATGAAGTTTAAAGAGCTGCGCAGAATTGCTTTCTCTATTTTTTTACTGATCTTGATTATGGATGTAATTTTCGCTATTCTCTTCCTTGTTTTTAATGAATGGTTGCCTAGTTTGTATTTGGATGCAAACGACCCAGCTAATCAATTTGACAATACCGAAGTTATTACAATTACAGCTAAGTTGATGATTATAGCTGCCTTTTTTCAGTTGTTTGACGGAATGCAAGCCGTAGTTTTGGGTGCTTTAAAAGGAATGCAAGATGTTAAAATCCCTACGTTTATCACTTTTATAGCCTATTGGATGATTGCCTTCCCAATATGCTATTTCTTAGGAATTTCTCTAGGTTATGGTTCCGAAGGAATCTGGTATGGATTTTTAGTAGGCTTGGGAGCTTCTGCATTTATGTTATTATGGCGCTTTCAGGTAGTTACAAAAAATAAATTGCGAATAGAAGTGGATAAAACACTACTTTAAACTACAATTCAATTAATCTTTGTCTTATATTTGAGTGTACATTAAAAAAATAGAATTATGTTGCTTAATAAAATAAAATACATCCTCGGAATTGCAGTTATATTTGTGTTAGTTCTATCCACAAATCTTATTGATAAACATAATTTTAACAGAGTAAAAGACTCAATGAAAGCTATTTATGAAGATAGATTAGTTGCTAATGATCTATTGATGGAGATTTCACAGTCTTTGCATAAAAAAGAAATTGCGTTAGCATCAGCTAACAATAACTTCTTCTCGTCAGTAAACAGCAACAATAAAATCATTGAGGAAAGCGTGGAAGGTTATGAGGTAACTCAGATGACAAGAGATGAAGAGAGGCTTTTCTCTGATTTAAAATCAAATCTCGAACTAGTTTTTAAAGC
>JBDMYC010000181.1:0-3822 GCA_039770535.1 Flavobacteriales bacterium | reverse complement strand
TGGGATTTGTTGTAAATTAATCTTGGATGGAACCATAAATTCGACAGGTGTTGACTTACCTATTTCCAAAAAGTATTACGAGCCAATTTTAAAGGAGCTAGAAAGTTATTCTATTTCTTTTTCTGAGAAAGAAGTGAGGTAGAGTTATTCTTAGTAAGTTTATAAAGGTGAACCACCCTTCGATACTCAATTTCTGAAAAAGAAATTGAGTATCGAAGGGTTCAGTTTTGTGGTTCTAAGTCGGTTTAGCACAATCTGCGGGCTGCGGGTTTTGTCCCTTTTTCAGGGGCAAAATGTCTCGAAGCCCAGTTTTCTCAAAATAAACCCTTATTTTTAGGATACCTTTTTCATTTTCTTCCATTAAGGAGGAAAATAACAACTATGACAGACCAAAAATTAATAGAACTTCTCCGAGAAGATAAAACCGATAAGGCCTTTTATAAGCTCTACTCGGGATATTCGCAAGTGGAGAAACTAATTTTATCCAAAGGTGGAACAAAAAGCGATGCACAAGATGTGTTTCAAGAAGCATTAATTGTGTTGTACAAAAAGGTGAAAACTACCGATTTTCAATTGACTTCAAAATTGAGTACCTATTTGTATAGTGTTTCGAGGTTTTTGTGGAAAGATCAGTTGGTGAAATCCAACAGAATGAAATGGGCTGATTTTGAATTGGATTTTTTGGAAAGCGAAATAAACGAACTAGAAAAAATAAAAGAAAATGAAATAAAGTTGAAGCAGGTGGAGCAAATCTTAACCACCATTAGTAAGAAGTGTCAGGAGATTCTTCAGATGTTTTATTATAAGAGTTTTAGCATGAAAGAGATAGCCAAAGAAATGGGCTATACCTCTGAGCGAATTGCCCGTACCCAAAAGTACAAGTGCATGGAAAAAGCTAAAAATCAAATCACTCTTTAAAATCAAAACATCATGAGAAATCAATTAAACGTAATACATGCAATCGACAAATATCTGAGAGGTGTTTTGGATGAAGCCGAAACCCAAGAATTTGAAAACAGATTGAAAACCGACACGCAATTGCAACAAGAAGTTGCTAAACAACAATTACTAATGGAAGGAATAAAACGAAGTGCCTTAAAAGCGAGTGCTGTGAAAGGACAAAAGAAATTCAAAACGATTAAAACCTTGAAATATGTAGGTGTTTTTGTGGCTGCTATTTCAGCCGTTTCATTGTATGTAATGAACCAAAATGAAGCTCCTGCAAATTCAGAAACTGCTCCCACCACTGAACTAGGAATAGAATCTTTGCCTACACAAGGTTATAACTTAAATACAGCTCAAGATACGGTGATTGAAACAGAAAACGGTTCTGTGTTTGTGATTCCTGCCGATGCTTTTGAAACAGAAAACGGTGAACCAGTAACGGGAACTGTAAATTTTGAAATAAAAGAAGCTTTCGAAGATTTGGATATCATGAAAGCTGGTTTAACGACTACTTCGGATGGCGAATTATTAGAAACGGGTGGAATGTTCTTTTTGGATGCTACCCAAAACGGACAAAAATTAAGATTGAAAAAAGGAAAAGAAATCCTTTCTCAACTGCCCAATTTACATCCAGAAAAAGACATGAAACTCTTTGATGGAGAAGTGCAAGATGATGGAACCATCAATTGGGTAAACCCCAAAGAATTTGAAAAAGATTTGATTACAGTGGATATTACTTCGCTTGATTTTTATCCTGAAGGATATGTGAAGGAGTTGTCTCAGAAAAAAGAGAAAGTACTAGTCAAATATGAGGGAGATTTACCGTCAAGAAAAATGACCATTGAAGAAAGTAGAAAGTTGGAATATCGCTATCCTAAAGAGGTTTGGAACGAGCAAGATGCTTTAAGACTTGGTTTAATTGTTCGTGAATATGAAGATGTGGTTTCAGATTCTAAAGTTTACTCCAAAGATTTTACTGATAGTTTGTATTATTCGTTTGCTAGGTTGTTTGAGAAAAGTAGCAATCCAAAATCTCCTCAAATTGAATTGGTTACAGATAGTATAAGCGTCTATCAAGTAAGAAAACAAGAAGAACAAATTTTAGATTTAGTTAATTGGAATTTTCATTTAACAAAAAGGAATAAAAATGAATATTTCGTTGTTGCTGAAGCTAACGTAGTTGATGGGTGGAAAATTACTTCAAACTCAAATACAGTTGTATTCCCGAGCACTGACATTTCTTTAAGTGAGTCAAATGATTATCAAATAATTGGAGAAGTTGAACAGCAGAGTGTTTCAGGTATTCAATATGAAAAGAAAAATAATGTTGAAATATCTTTTTTTAAAAATAAAGTTTCATTTGCTCAAAAAGTAAAAGTCAAAAATCCAAATGGTGAAATTAGAGGAAATATTTATTATTCTATTTTTAATGATAAAAAATTAATGTCACAATCTAAATCTTTTACATTATACATTAAAAAGGATAAATTAAATAGAGAAGATGACCAAGGTTGCCCAATCCCTTCAGGAATAAACCCTGCCAAAGTAAAAGCAATTTGGAACAAGAAATTCAACAAAACGATATTGGCTACCAAAGAGTTTGAAGAGCGAATGAAAGTGATCCACGAATCTCGTCAGGATAGGATTTTGGAAGTGTATATCAATAATCTAGATAAACCGCTTTGGTATGTGGATTCCATTGCGATGATAACGTTTAGCGGAACAGCTGAAAAATTCAAAGCCTTTTATTTACAGAAAAAAGGAGGGGTAAAAGTAAATGACCGTTTGGCAAATAAACTAACGAGTTATTTTACTAAAAAGCATAAAGAGTTTACTGCTAAATCTTCCAAGGCTTTTAACGAATACGAATCCAACAAAAGAAAACTAAGAGCTAAGTTTGCCAATAAAAAATCAAAAAAGGATATTGAAGAATTCAATAGAAAGTCAAAGGCTTTTAACGAAGAATACGAAATAAATAGATGTGAGGCTTATACTCAAGCTTATAAAACGGTAGATTGTAATGCACCAATCCCAAGAATAACAGCAAGAATCACTTCTTTGGGTCCAAAAAACTTGGATGTCTATGTATTTGAAGCGACAAGAGATAGAAAAACCATGAACTATACAGACCCAGTTACGGGAGGAACAGCTACTTTGGTTTACAAACCATTAATAGCCAAAATCACTAATTCCGATAAGTTTGATAAAGTTTTTATTTATATGCTGCCAGATAGTTTGTCCAGTTTTAACCGTATGAACTCTAGCGATAATATCAAGTTCAACTTCTCCATGAATATGCTCTTCAACTATAAATTAATGGCAATAGGTTACAAGGGAAAGCAAGCTTATTTTACTGAGGTAAATTCCGTTTCACCCAAAGAGTATTCTCTTACTTTGAGTTCAATTACAGAGAAAGAATTAAATCGAAAACTAAAAAGAATCAAGGCGAAAGTGAAAGAAGAAGTACTATCCGATAAAAACTATTATGAAGCCGAAATGGTTAATAATTCTAGAGAGGAGAAATACAAATCAGACGGAGAACTAACCTTGAGGATAGGTAAGTTTTTGTTTCCTAGTGTGAGTGAGAATTGTTTGGAGGGGAATAAAGCTATTTCTTATAATGATTTTAGTAATTCTGGGTTGAGAATTAAGTAATTGACTTCATCTGTTGCAGCCACCCTTCGATACTCAATTTCTGAAAAAGAAATTGAACTCAGGGTTCAGTTTTGTAGTTCTATTTGATTTTAGCACAATCTGCGGGCTGAGTTCGAATGAGCGACAGCGAATTCGAGTATCGAAGCCCAGTTTCTGAAGCTCCATTATTTATATGTATCTTGAACTATGAGTTGCAAATTCGGATATATGTACATTTTGCTA
>JBDMYC010000180.1:0-3980 GCA_039770535.1 Flavobacteriales bacterium | reverse complement strand
CATCCGATTTTGTTTGGTTCTTGAACACATCAAAAGCCTTGAAAAGATTAATAATATTCTTCCTTGGATGCAAAGCGCTTACGAATAAAAAATAGGGTTTTCCATCCGTAAATTTACTTCTTGTAGCTGCTTTTAATTCTTCGTTTATTGGATTAAAAAAGTCGCCAATTCCATTGTGAGCAACTGTTATTTTATCTTCCTTTATTCCAAAAGATTTGACAATATCTTGCTTAGAATATTCAGATACAGTTACAATTTTGGATGCTTTTTTTGCAAATTTCGGAAAGAAATGATTCACGTATTTTCTATTAAAAAACGGAATATCATCTGGGTGATGAACAAAACTCAAATCGTGAATCACGGGTATTTGTTTTACCTCAGATTTCAGACTCAAATAACCATCTGGCGAAAGAAAAACATCTATGTCGTGTTTTTTCAATGCTTTTTTTACTCCAAACTCAAACCACAAATAATATAAAAACGGATGACGAGCTTGAGGATTTATAACAACTGGTGTAATGTTTTTAGAGTAAATAAATTTCTCGTCAAATTTTCTGTCAAAGAAAAAGAGAAACTCGTGCTCGGGATGTTGCGTGACAATTCTCTTAATTACTTCGTGTGTAAACCACCCAAAACCTTCGAGTTTTTTAGGTAAAAGAAATCGTGTATTTACTGCAATTTTCATCTTAGTGGCTAAGATAAAGTTTAATTAGTAATTTTCAATTTGTACAGAACGGAAAGTTTAAATAAAATTACAAAGCCATCAACAAAAGCTCAATGTTCTTAAAAGGAAGATTGTATGCATCACCCAAAGTTTTACTCGTCAAAGTTCCTTTGTACACATAAACTCCGTGTCTGAATCCGCAATCTTCTTTAATTTTTTTGGCTATTCCTCCTCCATTTGCAATATCAATTAATAGAGGTGAAAAAATATTACTAAGAGCAAAAGATGCTGTTCTAGAAACTGAAGAAGCAATGTTTGGTACACAATAATGCACGACTCCGTTTTCTACAAAAGTGGGAGAGTTGTGGTTGGTAACTCTCGAAGTTTCAAAACATCCTCCTTGGTCAATACTCACATCCACAATGATGGATCCTTCTTTCATTTGCCCTACCATTTCTTCGGAAACGACACAAGGAGTTCTCCCATTTACAGAGCGAAGGGCTCCAATGGCAACATCTGCTCTCATCAGTGCTTTTTCAAGTACTTTTGGGTTAATTATCGAAGTCCAAACAGGTGTTTTTAAATCATTTTGTAACCGTCTTAATTTGTAAACATTGTTGTCAAAAATCTTGACAGAAGCTCCTAGTCCAATAGCAGATTTTGCTGCAAATTCTCCTACGGTTCCTGCTCCAATAATTACTACTTCTGTAGGTGAAACTCCTGCAATTCCTCCCAAAATTGTTCCTCTTCCGTCTTTTAAATTACTCATGTAATGAGAGGCAATAGAAACTGCTCTAATTCCTGCAATTTCACTCATAGAGCGAATCACGGGATACACATCTTCTTCATCTTTTACAAAATCCCAAGCAATTGCTGTGATTTTCTTTTTCATCAAAAGCTCTAGCGTGTTTTTTGGATGAACTGAAAGTTGAAGTGCCGCAAACAAAGTTTGGTTTCCTGGCATCATTTCAATTTCTTCTTTGGTGGGTGGAGCAACTTTTATTATAATGTCTGCCTTAAAAACCTCTTCTACACTGTAGCAAATTTCTGCGCCTACTTCACTGTAATCTCTGTCCGGAAAATTAGCGTTTTTTCCTGCACTAGTTTCTACACAAACTCTGTGTCCATTGCTTACTAGAAGCGAAACTGCCTCTGGAACTAGCGAAACTCTATTTTCTTGAAATGATGTTTCTTTCGGAATCCCAATGAATAATTTTTTATTCAAAGAACCTACTCTTTGTAATTTCTCTTGAGGCATTAATAATGCTTCTTTGGCTAGGGATTTTAAAACATCAGACGACATACTTAACTGGTTATTTTAATGGTTCTTAATTCTCCTTTTTGTTCGATATTCACTTCTACGTAAGTCCCTGGAATAAAGCTCAGTGTCTTCTCTGGCCACTCTATAAAACAAACCGATTTACTATCCAAGATCTCTATCATTCCAATGTCAAACAATTCAGCTTCGTCTTTAATTCTGAACAAATCAAAATGAAAAATAGAGCTGTTATCTTTATCAAGATACTCATTTACTATGGAATATGTAGGACTTGAAGTGTGTTCTTTTACGCCCATTTTTTTACAAATCAAATTGATAAGTGTGGTTTTCCCTGCACCCATTTGCGCATTGAAACAAAAATGTGCGTTCGTTTTTGCCAGTTCACAAATGTAATCTGCTGCTGGACTTAAATCTTCAAGGCTTTTTATTTCAAATTGTTTTTCCATGAGTTTTCTATTAAGATGGTTTTGCAATTTTTATTTTCTGGATGTTTTCTAAGGCTTCTTCAATCGAGTTTATAGAACTATAAATCAACCTTAGCTTTCCATTTCTTTCGCTCAATTTACAGTTTTTTGGGTTGGTTTGGATATACATCAACACATTAGTAAAACTCTCCGACTCGAAATAAACTGATTGATTTCCAGGAGGGAAATAGCAAATCATTTTCTCTTGTTTTAATACAATTTTATGCAAGCCAATTGCTTTTGCAAGCCATTTCAACTCAATTGTTTTTAGTAGTTCTCGGGTCTGTTTTGGCACATCTCCAAATCTATCTTTAAGACTTGACGCATACTTATTCAATTCTTTTGGCGTTTTTATTTGCTCCAAATCTTGGTACAAAGAAAGTCGTTCGGCAATGTTATTTACGTAAGTATCTGGTATCAATAATTCCAAATCAGTTTCTATTTGGAAATCTTCTACTTGATAGAATTTATCGTTCTTTTCGTCTTTGAATAATTCTTTAAACTCATTGTTTTTCAATTCATTAATTGTCTCATTCAATATTTTTTGATACGTAGCAAAACCTATGTCATTGATATAACCACTTTGGTTTGCGCCCAATAAATCTCCTGCTCCACGAATGTCTAGATCTTTCATTGCGATACTAAATCCACTTCCCAATTCACTGTGCTGCTCAATTGCATTTAATCTTTTGGTAGCGTCATCACTCAGCATGTGTCGAGGCGGAGTAATCATGTAGCAAAATGCTTTTTTGTTAGATCTTCCTATTCTTCCTCTCATTTGGTGCAAATCACTCAAGCCAAAATTATTGGCATTATTAATAATCATGGTGTTTGCGTTGGGCACGTCAATTCCCGATTCTATGATTGAAGTTGCAACAAGTACATCATACAAACCGTTCACATAATCCATCAAAGTGGCTTCCATTTTTTGACCTTCCATTTGCCCGTGAATAATTGCAACTTTTGCATCAGGAACTAACCTTTGAATCATTCCGGCCACTTCTTTTATGTTTTGCACTCTGTTATTTACAAAATAAGCTTGACCTCCTCTTTGCATTTCATAAGAAATCGCATCACGAATACTTTCTTCATTAAACACTTGAATTACAGTGTCAATTGGTTGTCTATTTGGTGGTGGTGTATTTATGACGGATAAATCTCTAGCTCCCATCAATGAAAATTGTAGCGTTCTTGGGATTGGAGTTGCAGTTAATGTCAAAGAATCTACATTCTCTTTCATTGTTTTTAATTTGTCTTTTACTCCAACTCCAAATTTTTGTTCTTCATCTACAATCAACAAACCAAGGTCTTTGAATTTTACACTTTTTCCTGCCAATTTGTGAGTTCCTATTAAAATGTCAATTTCGCCTTTTGCTAATCTTTCTAACGTCTCTTTTACTTTTTTTGTTGATTTAAAACGATTTAGGTAATCTACTTTGCAAGGAAATTCTTTTAGCCTTTCATTGAAACTACGGAAATGCTGTAAACTAAGAATTGTGGTGGGCACCAAAATTGCAACTTGTTTGCTATCGGCTACAGCTTTAAAAGCCGCACGAATTGCGATTTCTGTTTT
>JBDMYC010000179.1:0-7291 GCA_039770535.1 Flavobacteriales bacterium | reverse complement strand
TAATTGTTCTTGACTTTTTGGAAAATGAACATTCAACAACGCGTCTCTTTTTGAAATCAATTGAAAATCATCCATAATTTCTTGAGAAAGACTTTCTTGAATTCCATCAAAAACTTGCTGTAATAGGTTTTGAATATAGCCACGAATCAACTTATTAGAAACGCCCGAGTTTGTTAATTTCTCTGTTGAGGGATATACTGGTTGCATTTTGGTTTGCAACTTTTTTTTGTATTCAGAAGCCAATTCAAATTCTGGATGCGGAATACTAAAATTTCCATTGTAGTGATTCAACTTTCCATAAACGACATAGGGTTCGTTTATTTTGAGGGAATCTTGGATCCATTTCTGACCTTTAAACCAAACCAATTCTATCGTACCCGAAGCATCTTGAAAAGTTGCTACAAGTCTACTCCCTCTCTTTTGAGCTATCGATTTTATGCGTGTAATTTTACCCACAATCTGTACTTCAGATGAATTGGGTTGCAATTCTTTAATTGCATAAAACTGTGTTTTATCAATATATCGAAACGGAAAAAAGTGCAACAAATCATTACAAGATTTGATTCCCAATTCGGCATACAAAAGCGATGCTCGTTGAGCACTAATGCCTTTTATGTATGTAATTGGGTAGTTTAAATTCACGCGATATCATTTACAACAACGAAAATAAAGAATTCAAAATTCACAAAAAACAATTTTTGATTCTTTATGATTGATGGAAATGAAAAAGCAGGAAAAAAATCCCTTAATTTAACGTATCTTTGCAGCCCGATAGAAACGATACAATGAGATTACACAGAAACTTGACTTTTGCAGTTATAGATAGTATTAGAGATATATTTAATGAAGGCGTTTACGCTGACAAAGCAGTAGAAAAAGCTTTAAAACGCGACAAGCGTTGGGGAGCAAGAGACCGTAAATTTGTTGCAGAAACCATTTATGAAATTGTGCGTTGGAATCGACTATATGCAGAAATTGCGGAAGTAAAGACTCCTTACGACAGAGATAATATTTGGAGAATCTTTTCTGTATGGTGTATATTGAGAGGAATTGCGTTGCCAGATTGGAATCAAATTGGAGATGTACCCGAAAGAAAAATAAAAGGACGTTTTGCAGAATTATCACGTACCAGAAAATTCAGAGAATCTGTTCCAGATTGGATGGATGCACTTTGTGTTGAAGAATTAGGAGAAGAAATTTGGACCAAAGAAATCGCCGCCTTAAACATTCAAGCGAGTGTTATTCTTAGAACAAATACCCTAAACGTTTCACGAGAAGTATTACAAAAAAAATTAAAGGCTGAAAACATCGATACCGCATTCGTACCCCAGCACCCAGATGCATTGGTTTTACCAGAAAGAGCTAATGTTTTTAAAACAGAAGCATTTCACAATGGATATTTTGAAGTACAAGATGCTTCTTCCCAATTGGTAGCCGCCTATTTGGATGTAAAACCAGGAATGAAAGTGGTAGATACCTGTGCAGGAGCCGGTGGAAAAACACTACACTTGGCTTCATTAATGCAAAATAAAGGGCAAATTATCGCCATGGATATTTACGAAAGTAAACTTCGTAAGTTAAAGGTAAGAGCCAAAAGGAACAAAGCACACAACATCGATATGCGTGTCATCGATTCAACCAAACCCATCAAAAAATTACATGGAAAAGCAGATCGTGTTTTAATTGATGCGCCATGTTCTGGATTGGGTGTAATTCGAAGAAACCCAGATTCTAAATGGAAGTTGCAACCTGAATTTATTGACAACATCAAAAAAATACAACAGGAAATATTACAAAGCTATTCGAAGATGTTGAAACCAGGTGGAAAAATGGTGTATGCAACCTGTTCTATTTTACCTTCAGAAAATCAAAATCAAGTAAAAACCTTCTTAGCTTCTGAAGCTGGAAAAGATTTTACATTTGTTTCAGATAAAAAAGTAATGGCGCACATTTCTGGTTTTGATGGATTTTACATGGCTTTATTAGAAAAAAAATAAAAGTTACCATATTTTAAATTAAATTTGAATTTTATTGATTCACAAAAAATACCCTTAAAAATGAAAAAAATATTTTTTATTGTTGCAATTCTTAGTGCTTCACTCAGTGGCTTTTCACAAGAATCTTATTACAACGATGTGGATTTAACGTTGACTGGTTTAGCGTTAAAAAACGCTTTAAATGAAAAAATTGTCAATACACACACAAATTTTTTACAATACACTCCTGATGTTTGGATCGCTTCTAAAATTACAGATGCGAATCCAGAAAATCCTGACGAAGTAATACTTATTTATGGCTGGGAAGATGGCTCTGATAATGACAGTACCAATGATAGAACAAGAGATAATACACTACAAGACAATGGTAGTAATGGGAATTTTGTTTGGAATCGAGAACATGTATATCCGCAATCTCTTGGTACTCCTGCAATTACAACTTCAACGATACCTGGACAAGATGCACATTCACTGAGACCCGTAGACAAACCGACAAATAGTTCTAGAGGAAACAAACGCTTTGCGGAAGGTTCTGGAAATTCAGGAGATTCTAACGGTGGTTGGTATCCCGGTGATGAATGGAAAGGAGATGTTGCGAGAATGATGATGTATATGTATATCCGTTATGATGATATTTGCCTCCCTACGAATGTGGGTATTGGAGATAGTAGTTTAACAGAAGACGACATGATTGATTTATTTTTAAAATGGAATGTCGAAGATCCAGTATCTGATTTTGAAAGAAATAGAAATACATATCACGAAAACACAACAGACAATTCAGCCGCACAAGGAAATAGAAATCCACTTATTGACAATCCTTATTTAGCCACCCGAATTTGGGGAGGAGATTCTGCTGAAGATACTTGGGGAATTTATACGAGTAGCGATACCGTAGCCCCTACGCAACCAATGGATGTGGTTGCAAGTAATGAAACCACAACTACAATTGATATCAATTGGACAGCTTCAACCGATAATGTTGAAGTTACTGGATACAATATTTATGTAAATGAAGTATTGACCGGACAAACTGCAAATGTAAATTACCAAATTACAGGATTAGCTCCAAGCACTTCTTATGCAATACAAGTAGAAGCAAGAGATTTGATTAATAATAAATCTGATAAGAGTACAGTTTTAAATGCTACTACCACTTCAGATACAACAGCTCCTTCTGCACCTACCAACATTACAGCAACAAATATTTCAGGTACCGCATTCAAAGCAAACTGGGATGCAGCCACCGATGATACTGCCGTAACTGAATACCGTGTTTTTGTAGATGGTGTGTTTGAAGCATCCACAACAGATTTAAACTATACAATAACAGGATTGACCGTTTCTACAACCTATCAAATATCAGTTTCTGCAAAAGATGCAGCAAACAACGAATCTGCACAAAGTGAATCTTTATCTGTTACTACAACTGATGGTCAATCTAACGGAATTAATGAATTATTTATTTCTGAATATGTAGAACCAGCAGGAGGAACTCAGAAAGCGATAGAAATCGTTAATTTAACGAGTTCTGCGATCAGTCTTGAAGGGTATTCAATAATGAAACAGTCTAATGGTGCTGGTGAATGGATTGATGAATTAGCATTAGATAGTGGTACTGTTCAAAGCATTACTACAGGGGATGTTTTTGTGATTCTTAATTCTGGAGCAACTGCACAAGAACTGATTGATAATGCAGATTTATTTCATCCTGATACTTCACCAATGAATTTTAATGGAAATGATCCTATTGGTTTTTTTAAAGACGGGGTATTGATAGATATTGTGGGTACATTTGGGAACAGTGGTAACTTTGCTCAAAATATAACATTGAGAAGAAAGGAAGATATATTATCTCCAAATACTACCTATGACATCAATGAATGGGATTCCTTTGCTGCTAATACTTTTGATGGTATTGGATCGCACAGTGCTACACTTAGTGTACCTGAAAATAACCTTGAAAACTTTCAAGTATATCCAAATCCAAACAACGGAAACACCTTGTATTTCAATACAACAAAAGAGATACAAGTTAATGTTTATAGCATTCTAGGGAAGTTAATCAAAAATGAAACTGTGACGATCGAAAAAAAGAACATTGATATTTCTACGCTTTCTAATGGAATTTATTTATTGAAGATTACTTCTGAAAATAAATCGATTACCAAGAAATTGATTCGAAGATAAGTCGCATTTTTCTTGCAAACAATTACAAAAGAGGCATTCCAGAGAGAATGCCTCTTTTTCGTTTATAACTCCGTGAATAACTCTAAATATTCTCTAAAATAAATTGAGGGCTTCTGAACTAAAAAAAGTAAATTTGCGAGATACAACAACACACCAAAAAAAATAGAATGATTCACTTTTTCGGAAACACAGACAGTAAACTCTTTGCTGTTCAAACAACAAAAGAATTAACCAAAACAACCATTGCAAAACTAACTTGGTTGTTTGGAGATCAACCCAAAATAGAAGTGTCTTCAATTGACGCTTTTTTTATTGGACCAAGAGCCGCAATGATTACTCCATGGAGTACAAATGCTGTAGAAATCACCCAAAACATGGGGATTTCAAACATTCTTAGAATAGAAGAATTTACAGCAGTTTCGAAAGATTTTTCTGATTTTGATCCAATGATTTCAGAAAAATATAAAGGCTTAGATCAAAAATCATTTACCATTGAAATCCAACCAGAAGCCATTTTAGATATCGATGACATTGCAGCTTATAATTCACATGAAGGCCTTTCTTTAAGTGAAGAAGAGGTGGCGTATTTAGAGGGTGTTGCTAAAAAAATAGGCCGAAAATTAACAGACTCGGAAGTATTTGGTTTCAGCCAAGTAAACTCAGAACACTGTCGACATAAAATATTTAATGGCACCTTTATCATTGACGGAGAAGAACAACCTACTTCCCTATTCAAAATGATCAAAGAAACTTCAAAACAATTTCCAAACGATATTGTTTCAGCATATAAAGACAACGTAGCTTTTGTAAAAGGTCCAACCGTTTCACAGTTTGCTCCCAAAACTGCGGACAAACCTGATTTTTATGAAACCCAAGATTTTGATTCTGTCATCTCTCTCAAAGCTGAGACCCATAATTTCCCAACCACTGTAGAGCCTTTTAATGGAGCTGCAACTGGGTCTGGAGGAGAAATTAGAGATCGATTGGCAGGTGGAAAAGGTTCGTTGCCATTAGCAGGAACCGCGGTGTACATGACATCCTATTCTCGTTTAGAAGAAAACAGGTATTGGGAAAATAAATTTGAAGCAAGAGATTGGTTGTACCAAACTCCGATGGATATTTTGATTAAAGCTTCCAATGGTGCATCCGATTTTGGAAACAAATTTGGACAACCTTTAATTACTGGTTCTGTATTGACTTTTGAACACGAAGAAAATGCGGCATCGAGTGACGCCAAACCAAGAAAACTAGGCTATGACAAAGTCATCATGCAGGCCGGTGGGATTGGATATGGAAAAGCAGATCAAGCGATCAAAGACACACCAAAAGAAGGCGATAAAATTGTAATTCTTGGTGGTGAAAATTACCGAATTGGTATGGGTGGAGCAGCTGTTTCCTCTGCAGATACTGGTGAATTTGCTTCAGGAATTGAATTAAACGCCGTACAACGATCCAATCCTGAAATGCAAAAACGTGCCGCCAATGCAGTACGTGGTATGGTAGAAAGTGAAGAAAACTTTATTGTTTCTATACATGATCATGGTGCAGGTGGGCATTTAAACTGTTTGTCTGAGCTCGTTGAAGATACTGGAGGAAAAATTGATTTGGACAAATTGCCAGTAGGTGATCCTACCTTATCCGCAAAAGAAATTATTGGGAATGAATCTCAGGAAAGAATGGGACTCGTTATTGCTGAAAAGCATGTAGATACCTTGCAAAGAATTGCAGAACGTGAACGTTCGCCAATGTATACCGTTGGGGAAGTTACTGGAAATGATCGTTTTACTTTTGAATCAAAATCCAAAGGTGACAAACCAATGGATTTGGCTTTAGAAGACATGTTTGGCAGCTCTCCGAAAACAATACTTACCGACAAAACGATTGTTCGAAAATACAAGAACCCAAGATATAAAAAGAAAAATTTAAACATCTACTTAAGTCAAGTTTTACAATTAGAAGCCGTAGGATGTAAAGATTGGTTGACCAACAAAGTCGATCGATGTGTGGGTGGAAAAGTTGCCAAACAACAATGTGTAGGTCCTTTACAAATTCCATTGAACAATGTAGGTGTAATGGCACTCGACTATCATGGAAAAGAAGGAGTTGCAACTTCTATTGGGCACTCCCCTATTTCAGGATTAATTCATCCAGAAGCGGGAAGTAGAAATTCGATTACAGAAGCATTGACCAATATGATTTGGGCACCACTAAAAGACAACCTAACAAGCGTTTCTTTATCTGCAAACTGGATGTGGCCTTGTAAAAATGAAGGTGAAGATGCACGTTTGTACAAAGCTGTAAAGGCCATTTCAGAATTTTCTATCGACTTAGGAATCAATGTTCCAACAGGAAAGGATTCCTTATCCATGAAACAGAAGTATCCAGACAGTGAGGTAATCTCTCCAGGAACTGTTATTATTTCTGCTGCGGGGAATTGTAGTGAGATTTCTCAAGTAGTAGAACCTCTTTTACAAGTTGATGGAGGAAATATTTACTATATCAACATTTCACAAGATGCCTTTAAATTAGGCGGAAGTTCTTTCAATCAGGTACTAAATACCATTGGAAACGAAGCACCCGATGTAAAAAATGCAGGATATGTAAAAACGGTTTTTAATACGATTCAAGAATTAATTAAAGCAGATAAAATTGTAGCTGGACACGATGTTGCTTCTGGTGGATTGATCACGACTTTACTAGAAATGTGTTTTGCAGACGTCAATTTAGGAGCTGATTTTGATATTTCAGAATTGAACGAAGAAGATTCAATAAAAGTATTGTTTGCTGAAAACGCAGGGATTGTTTTTCAAGCTGATGCAGCTGTAGAAGGTGTTTTAAAAGAAAACAACATTGAAGTATTTACAATTGGAACCGCAAACAATAGTGGGAAAGTAACCCTCAAAAACGGAGAAGACAACTTCTCTTTTGATGTTGCAGAAACCAGAGACACTTGGTACAAAACTTCGTTCCTGTTAGATCAAAAACAAACAGCAAACGGGTTGGCTAAAGCACGTTTTGACAATTATAAAAAACAACCTTTACAGTATACCTTCCCAAAGAAATTTACAGGAAAATTGCCAAAAGTATCTGCAAAAGCAATACGT
>JBDMYC010000178.1:0-2879 GCA_039770535.1 Flavobacteriales bacterium | reverse complement strand
TTCACCCACCTCACTTTGTTATGGTACACTTTGTTGTACTTTTTCATATACACCCCAAAGGTGGTCCAAAATTCTTTTCTCAGTGATTTTGATTCTTCTTTCGAAAACATAGTATTCGTTACTTTTTGTAAAGAAACTAAATTTTTATGAAATTCTATAAAATGCGAAAACCATTCAATCAATGAATTCATCAGTTCACTCAATATATGGTCCATTATACAAATTACAGATAACAGTTTGTTAACAAATTTGTATATTATTTTAGAATAAATCATTAAAAAAAACTCGCCATGAAACTGAACACACTAATTGTAGATGATGAGCCAAACGCTCGCGAAAACTTGCAAATATTGATCAATGACTATTGCCCAAACTTAAACGTGGTGGGGTTAGCTAGTAGTGTAAGTCAGGCAAAAATATTAATTAAACAATACAGTCCCGATTTGGTTTTTCTGGATATTGCAATGCCAGGAGGGGATGGCTTTTCTTTACTCAATTCTTATGACGATAGAGACTTTTCTGTTGTGTTCACCACAGCTCATTCTGAGCACGCTTTGAAAGCCTATAAAGCAGATGCAATCGATTATATTCAGAAACCTATAGACATTAGTGACTTGCAAAAAGCATCTGAGAAAGCCCTAAAATTCTCATCTTATTCGCTCATTGAGGATGAAAGCGAGCAAGTAACCACAGAGGATGAAATTGAGAAAATATCTATCCCAACCAGAAGTGGATTTATTTTTATTGAAAACAAGAATATTATCTATTTCAAAGCAAGTGAAAACTATACTGAAATCTATTTGGACAATGGTAAGAAGCTAGTAAGTAGTAAAACAATAAAACGCTATGAAGAAAAAGTAAATGGACACATTTTTTCGCGCGTTCATAAATCTTATATCATCAATAAGCACAATCATTTGGCAGAATTATCAAGAAAAGATGGAAATTATGCTGTGATGAGCAATGGCGATAATATCCCCATTGCGCGCAGAAGATTGTCTTCGTTCATGAAAGAAATAAACTAACTGTCTTTTTTTAGTGACAATTACTTGTAACACCCTTATTTTTAAGTATATTGATGAGTGAAACATTAAAACAGGACTTATGAATTTAGACGATATTAGAAAAAAAGCAGAGGACTTTGCAAATAGAGCACGAACAGAACTTAATAGAGCAGAATCAACAAATGAAGCGCAAGTAAAAGATGCTTTTGATTTTTTACAGGCTGGAGGAGTAAACACGGCAGGAATTAACGTGAATTTCGAAAACAATGAGTTTCAGTTGAGCGGAACCGTGGAAACCGGGGAGGAAATGGAAACACTGAAAGGTGTATTGACTAATTCTGGTTCTTCAAGCAACATTGTGAGTAATGTTGAGCTGGAAGATTTTACCGCCAAAAACGTTATTATGACAGTGAAAACAAAAGGAAGTAACCTTAATGTAAGAGCTGGCGCAGGAACAGAAAATGATATTGTTGGTAAATTTGCAAATGGATCTCAAGTACATTTGGTAAAGAAAATTCAAAAAGACTGGTACTTGGTAAGAAATAGCGAGGTAGAAGGTTACGCCCACACGAATTTCTTGACCATCTAAATCGATTCAAATTAGGTTAAAAAAAAATGGTCTCTGAGTTTTTCGGGACTATTTTTTTTTACTAATTATTTTGTGTGAGTCATTGTAAAAGAATTCATTGTTGTCTAGTTTCCATTGAATAACTTCAAGAATTTCTTTTTCATCAAAACCAGAAATTCCTTCAACTAATTCTTTCAAACTCACTTCTTTTTCGGCAAGTACTGAGAGCAATTCTGTTTCAATTTTTTGGAATCCTGTGGCTTGTAGCTGTTTTTTTGCAGTCTGAATGCAAACGTCACAGATTCCACAATTATTAAACTCAGTTTCGTCAAAATAAGATAACAGCAACTTACTTCGGCAAATATGTTCTGATTCGCAGAGTTTTATCATGAAATCTAGCTGTTGTTTCTTTACTTTTTTTCGATCAAGGTATATTTCTTTTGGAAACACAAGACGGTCTTCATGCATGCGATCTACCGAATAACTCAGAACGGGAACGTCAGAGGCAGGCTTGAAAGTAAGGACCTCTATTTTTGTCAAGTAATTTAAATCCTTTATAACTTCTTGTTCGTTTATTTTTAGCTTATTGGAAATGGTATAAGGAGATATTTTTACATAACTGTCAAATATTCCCTCGTTATTTCTAAGTAATAGTTGGATAAGTGGTTCATACCTTTTGTTCGCAATCTGAAAACCATACAAATTCTGGTTTGTCATTCTTACTTTTACTCTTGGTGGCCTGTAAATAGCCTCAGAAACAGTGAGGTATCCTGCCAGGCTCAGCAAGGAAATGCAATGATGAGCAACAATAGGCTGTAAATTGAACCGGTTGCAAAAATCAGCTAAGTCAAATTCATAGGTGTTAAATTCACCTCCTCCAATTGCCAGTTGGTAAAAGTTTCCAAGGCAATTGTATACTTTTTTAATCTCGCTTTTTTCAGGAAATTCAAGTTCATGAAATTTTTCGAGGGTAAGTTTGTCGCTTGGTTTGTATAGCAACACGGCAAAAGATTTTTTGCCATCACGACCTGCTCTTCCTGCTTCTTGGAAATAGGCCTCAGGCGAAGCTGGCAATTCAAAATGGACTACAACACGCACATTGGGTTTATCTATTCCCATCCCAAACGCATTGGTGGAAACTATTACTTGTGTTTTGTCTTCTATCCAGTCTTTTTGTTTTTCGTCTCGTATTTGCTGCGGTAATCCTCCATGATAAAAATCTGCTTTTATTCCTTTATTATTCAAGAAATCAGCAACTTGTTTCGTTCTTCTACGAGTATTGACGTATACAATTCCGCAGCTATTTG
>JBDMYC010000177.1:0-3839 GCA_039770535.1 Flavobacteriales bacterium | reverse complement strand
TCTTCATTTCTGCATTCGCTTTGCTTTACAGTTTTTCATTGGTTCACGAATTTTACATTTCGATTACTAGTTTAGATTATAATCAAGAATCTCAAAAGCTCGAAATTAGCTGCCAATTTACTGCTCACGATATGGAGCAAGCAATTCTCACTTTACACGATATAGATCTCAATTTGGGCGAACCCAATGAACACGAAAAAGCAGATAGCTATTTGTATTCATACATTGTCTCTAATTTAAAATTGACAGCTAGTTCCGAAATTAAATATAGCTACATTGGAAAAGAGGTGAGCCTTGACGAAACTCTGTGGATTTATATCGAAAGTTCGA
Source organism: Flavobacteriales bacterium (assembly GCA_039770535.1). GTDB lineage: Bacteria > Bacteroidota > Bacteroidia > Flavobacteriales_D > CAJJDF01 > CAJJDF01. The sequence goes on along the minus strand of JBDMYC010000177.1, from coordinate 3,509 downwards.
AATTAGATAAACCAACAGAATTGCAAGTAGAGAACACTTTCTTGATTGATGAGTTTGAGTCGCAAGCTAATATTACACATGTAAACTTTGGAACAAGACAACAAACATTTTCTTTCAATAGACTAAATAAGATAAATACTTACACAATAAAATAAATTTATGAATGTCTGTTTTAGGCATTTTAATATCAAATAATAATGAAGAAAACACTATTACTATCAGTTTTAATTTTTGGTTCTTTTGCCTTAATCGGTCAAGAATACAACAAGAACAAATTTCGTCAATTAAAACAGGAGCTTCCAACTCCTAATGTCTATAGAACTGCAGCTGGTGCTCCAGGTCACGCTTATTATCAGCAAAAAGCAGATTACGAAATGGACATTACCTTGGACGACAAGAACCAAAAGCTATTTGGTGAAGGAACGGTAAAGTACTTTAACAATTCGCCTGATAAATTAGAATATTTATGGGTTCAGCTGGATCAAAATGTGAGAGCAAAAACTTCTGATACTAAGAAGATTTCTACAGGTACTGTATCAAAAGGGGCAGGAAGTTATGTAATGAACGGCCTGATGAATGATTTTGACGGAGGTTTCAATATTGATTATTTGCAAAAAGAAGATGGTAGCGAGCAGTCATTTACTATCAATAAAACCATGTTGAGAATAAACCTAGATAATCCTCTGGCTCCTGGAGAAAGCTTTACTTTCAAGATGAAATGGAATTACAACATTAATGACAGAGCGAAAGTAGGAGGTAGATCTGGATTGGAGTATTTTGAAGAAGAAGATAATTACCTGTATACGATTGCTCAGTTTTATCCAAGAATGTGTGTATACAATGATGTAGAAGGATGGCAAAACAAGCAATTTCTTGGAAGAGGAGAATTTGCATTAGTGTTTGGAGATTATAAAGTAAACATTACAACTCCCAAGGATCATGTAGTTGGTGCAACAGGAGACTTAACAAATGTGAAAGATTTGTTGACTTCGGCACAATACAAGAGATGGGAAAAATCAAAAGATTCTTATAAAGATCCTGTAGTGATTATAACACAAAAAGAAGCAGAAAAGGCAGAGAAGAACAAAGCTAACGCTACTAAAACATGGATGTTTGACGCTAAAAATGTGAGGGATTTTGCCTTTGCAAGTTCTCGTAAGTTTATTTGGGATGCAATGGCTGTGAAGCAAGAAGGAGCTCCAGACGTGATGGCAATGAGTTATTATCCAAAAGAAGGAAATCCACTTTGGGAACAGTATTCTACCAAAGCAGTTGCACAAACTTTAAGAACTTATTCCAAATACACAATTCCTTATCCTTACCCTAAAGCAATTTCAGTTCATTCGAAAAGTATTGGAATGGAGTATCCAATGATTTGTTTCAATTTTGGTCGTCCAGAGAAAGATGGAACTTATTCGCCAAGAACAAAATACGGAATGATTGGTGTAATTATTCACGAAGTGGGACACAATTATTTTCCAATGATTATCAACTCGGACGAACGTCAGTGGACATGGATGGACGAAGGACTAAATACTTTTTTACAATACCTAACGGAACAAGAATTTGAAAGAGATTACCCATCAAGAAGAGGGCCTGCCTACAAGATTACTAATTATATGAAAGGAGATAAATCTAGAATTTCTCCTATTATGACAAACTCAGAATCTATATTTCAGTTTGGAAATAACGCCTACGGGAAACCTGCAACAGCTCTTAATATATTGAGAGAAACTGTGATGGGAAGAGAATTGTTTGATTATTCTTTCAAGATTTATGCAGAGAGATGGGCATTTAAACATCCAACCCCTGCCGATTTTTTCCGAACTATGGAAGATGCCTCTGGTGTCGACTTAGACTGGTTTTGGAGGGGTTGGTTTTATACCACAGATTACGTAGATATCTCTATGGATGAAGTAAAGTGGTTGCAAATTGACACGAAAAATCCTGACGTAGAAAAAGCAATTTTGAAGAAAAATAGAGACGAAGAATACAACAGTTTTCAAGGTAACATCAATAATAAGAGAGACATCAAAACTACTTATAACGAAGCAGATAAGAGCTTGAATGATTTCTATACTTCGTATGATGCATTTGATGTCACAAAAGCTGATAAAGAAGCTTACAAGAAATACATGAAAGGAATGAGCGACAGACAAAAAGCTCAGATTGAGGCTAATTATAACTTTTATGAAATCACTTTCACGAACAAAGGAGGGTTGGTGATGCCAATTATTCTTCAGTTTGATTACAAAGATGGTTCTAGCGAGAAAGAATACATCCCAGCAGAGATTTGGAAAATGACAAGCGAAGGTGGAAAAAACCAAAGTGTAACCAAAGTATTTATGAAAAAGAAAGAGGTAAGTAACATTACTTTGGATCCAAACTTGGAAACGGCAGATTGTGATGTGACTAATAACTACTGGCCACACAAGGCTGTTCCTTCTAAGTTTCAATTGTACAAAGACAAGAAAGCAGGACCAAAATCTAATCCTATGCAGAAGGCTAAGAAGTAAATTTAACTTTTGCACAAAAGATTCAAACCTAGCAGGTTTTCAAAACTTGCTAGGTTTTTTTTGTGATTGATTTAGGGGTGTCTATTCATATTAATTGAATCGTAACCCTCATAAAAATAGCAGAAGTTTTATCTTTAAAGAAAATATAGACCTATGACTTTATTAATTGCATTTTTCGTTTTATCAATCGTGTTTTCATTTTTGTGTTCTATCTGGGAAGCGGTTTTATTGAGTATAACCCCAAATTATGTAACTACATTAGAAAATAAAGGAGGAACTGTTGCGGAGAATTTAGTGAAATTTAAGCAAAATATTGACAGACCACTTTCTGCAATTTTAACCTTGAATACCATTGCACATACAGTGGGAGCAATTGGAGTAGGAGCGCAGGCAGGTGCTGTTTTTGGAAATGATGATATTTCTTTCGTAGGATTTAGTTTTAGCTATGAAGCAATTATTGCAACTGTGATGACATTAGCAATTTTGATTTTATCAGAAATAATTCCTAAAACGATAGGTGCAAATAATTGGAAAAATCTGGCACCTTTCACTATTACTTCACTTAGTATTTTGATTAAAGTATTATTTCCATTTGTGTGGTTGAGCCAGAGAATTACAGGTTTATTAAAAAAGAATAAAGTGGAAAGCGTTTTGTCACGATCAGATTTTGCTGTGATAGCAAAAAAAACTGCTAAAGGAGGAAGTATTGAAGAAAACGAGCATGCAATCATTGATAATCTGCTTAATATGAATGAGCTTACTGTGGATGATGTAATGACTCCCAAGACTGTAATGGTTCTTGTATCTGAAAACCTGACAGTTCAGGAGTTTTATGCAAAGCACAAAAAGAATCCTTTCTCAAGAGTTCCAGTGTATAAAAATTCAGAAGATATCGTAACTGGATTTGTATTAAGAGATACAATTTTGGAGGAGTTAGTTAATCAGAACAAAACAACTTTATTGGCAGATTTGAAACGTGATATTGTGAGTGTG
>JBDMYC010000176.1:0-6684 GCA_039770535.1 Flavobacteriales bacterium | reverse complement strand
TTAATCGCACAATTTCACAACCTACTTTTGCTAAGCTGATTGTTTCTTCTACAGATTTTTTAGTGTCCATAGTATCGGCAGTGGTCATGGATTGCACACGGATTGGATTATCTCCTCCAATTCCTACTTTTCCTACCATCACTTCACGGGTTTCAAAACGTGAATATTGAGTTAGGCTATTACAATATGGTTTTTCTTTGCTCATTATTTAGTAGGATTTGCGTACAACTTAATTTCATCTCCTTGTATTTCGTTTCCACACAGGATTATTAGTCTTTCTACAATATTTCTTAATTCTCTAATGTTTCCTGTCCAGTCTATGTTTTGCAATTCGCTTAAAGCTTCTTTTGTAAATGTTTTGGCAGGGATTCCTTGCTCTTGACAAATGATTCCAAGGAAATGATTTGCTAGTAGCGGAATATCATCTTTTCTTTCGTTAAGCGAAGGAACATGGATTAAAATTACCGCCAATCTGTGGTATAAATCTTCTCTGAAATTCTTTTCAGAGATTTCTTCTTTCAAATTTTTGTTGGTTGCCGCAAGCACTCTCACGTTTACTTTTATGTCTTTATCTCCTCCAACCCTTGTAATTTTATGCTCTTGCAAAGCTCTCAATACTTTGGCTTGTGCCGAAAGGCTCATGTCTCCAATTTCGTCCAAAAAAATCGTTCCACCTTCTGCTTGTTCAAACTTTCCTTTTCTTTGTTTTATTGCTGAGGTAAATGCTCCTTTTTCGTGACCAAACAATTCACTTTCTATCAATTCGGCAGGGATTGCGGCACAATTCACTTCAATAAATGGTGCTTTTACTCTACTGCTTTGCTCGTGCAATTGTCTCGCTACCAGTTCTTTTCCGCTTCCGTTTCCTCCGGTAATTAATACTCTAGCATCTGATGGAGCTACTTTTTCTATCATTTCTTTGATGGCGATAATCGCTTGAGATTCGCCAATGATATCAGTAGTTTTTCCTTTGTGAATTTTTCGTTTTAGTACTTTGGTTTCTTCCACCAAATCACTTCTTTCGAAAGCATTTCTGATACTGACCAATGTTCTGTTTAGATCTAGAGGTTTTTGAATAAAATCGTAAGCTCCTTTTTGTAAACACTCCACAGCAGTATCAATAGTTCCGTGACCAGAAATCATGATAATTGGCGAGTCTACACCTTTTTCTTGCAGTTTTTCTAATACCTCAACTCCATCCATTTCTGGCATCTTGATATCGCACAAAATTACATCATACTTGTTTTTTGTTGCTAACTCAAAGCCAATTTTGCCATTTTCGGCATCATCTACTTGGTATTTTTCATTTTCTAAGATTTCGCGAAGTACACTTCGGATTGGTCTTTCATCATCAATTACAAGAATTTTGGTCATTGGTTTTCTTTTTTTAGCTTCACAAAGTATAAAAATAAAGTTTTGCGTGGAGTATCTCCAATAAAAACGAATTAAATGTTGTTAAAGTTATAATGACTAAGGAGATTATTGTTAACAGACTGCTGCATTAAAAGATATGAGACTAATCGATTCTTGTCAAATAAAAAGCAGCTTATGTTGTTTAACATTGTAACCAAATCGCTTTTTGAGGTTTTACGGTTATAAAAAGAAAAATTATGAAGGTTTTTAAATTACTATTCCTGCTATTTCCGTGTGTTACTTTAGCTCAAGTTCCAAATTGCGTTCCTATTCGTGGGGATTATTTATGGATGAGTAAAACTGAGGTGAGTAATGAATTTTATACTCATTTTCTTCAACACATTTCTGATGAAGATAGCATTAAAAATTATCCAGAAGAAGTGAAGTGGAGAAACGCTTTTAACTATAACGAACCCTCACCAATGGAAGAATACTATTTTCGCCATCCTGCTTACAAAAAATATCCTGTTGTGAATGTTACTTATGAGCAAGCTACAAATTATTGCAATTGGCTCACAGAAACTTTGAACAAGAAATACTCTTATCAAAAAGTCTTGGTAAGATTACCCACAGAAAAAGAGTGGGAAGATGCTGCAAAAGGTGGAAATAAATACGCCAATTATCCTTGGGGAACAGAATCTATGAGGGTAGAAGACGGAAAAAACAAAGGAAATTTTCATGCGAATTTTGTATTAAAAAAAGGTATAACAATGATGGATGGAGCTACAATTACTGCTCCCGTTACTTCCTATTGGCCCAATGATTTTGGCTTGTACAACATGAGTGGAAATGTGAGTGAAATGGTTTCTGAAAAAGGATTGGTGAAAGGCGGAAGCTGGAAAAACAGAGCAGATTGGTTACGAATAGACAAAAAACAATACGTGTTTTCGGCTTCGCCAGAAGTTGGGTTTAGGTATATGGTAGAAATTATAGAATTACCTCAACCTAAGAAAAAACCAAAACATCTTGTGTTGAATAAAAAATTCTTCAAGAAGTATTTTGCTGAGATTAATGATACGCTTTCGATTGGGAAATATGAGGTTACGAATGAACTGTATGCTACATTTTTGTATGATCTAAATGATTCACTCTTTCGCACGAAAAAAAAGGAATGGATTGGAAAATTTCCATACAGCAATCTTTGGGCTAGTAATTATGATAATCATCTGAAATTCAAAAATCATCCAGCAGTAAATATTGACTACGAATTTGCAACTGCATTCTGTGCTTGGCTTAACTATAGGTGTTCAGAACTATTTGATGAAAAAATAGAAATTCGTCTTCCAACCCAAAAAGAATGGGAACTAGCAGCAAGAGGAGGATTAGAAAACGCTCCTTATCCTTGGGGAGGATCATTTGTAAGAAATAGTAAAGGATGTTTCTTGGCAAATCATAATCCAAAAATGAGCGAAAGTGAAAACGTGAATGGATACGATACATTGTCGCTCAACAACTTTTTTCAAACTCACTTTACCGATTTACATGATTTTGATGGAGAAGCTGTGCTCGCTCCTGTAGATTCTTATTTTCCTAACGGCTACGGATTGCACAACATGGCAGGAAATGCTGCAGAAATCGTCTTGGACTCCAACTACACAAAAGGTGGTTCGTGGAAAAGTAAATCTTATTTTCTACAGATAGATTCGGAAGAGGAATGGGATAAAAAGGCAAATCCATTTACGGGTTTTCGAGTAGTAATGATTAGATAGAAATAATTTCGCTTTTATTTTAATACCTTTAGTTTTTTAAACCTCTTCAAATATAAACTCGCAATGAAAAAATATATTTTAATCTCCATTTTTAGTCTCGGACTCTCTTTCCAAAATTATTCTCAGCAAAGTGAATTGCAAAGTGACATAAAAGAACTACTTGAACTTACCGGTTCTGGAAAACTTGGCCTACAAGTAATGAATCAATTAGTAGAGAACTTTAAAAAAGCTTTTCCTGATGTTAACCAAAATTTCTGGGATGAATTTATGAAAGAAATAAACCCAGATGACCTGATAAATATGGTAATTCCTGTTTATGAAAAATACTATACCTCAGCAGAGATAACGCAGCTTATTGCTTTTTATAAAACCCCTATCGGGCAAAAAACTATTGCTGCCACTCCACAAATTACTCAAGACTCAATGAAAGTTGGGCAGAAATGGGGCCGAGAACTTGCTGAAAAAGTAGTAAAAAAGCTGGAACAGAGTAAATAAATTACTTCTGTTTTCTTCTTGGTCTTCTTGGCGAAAAAATCTTGGAAAAATCCTTCGACAACTCTTCAAATTTTTCTGCTTGTTCTGGTTTGCATATTTTTTTTATCCCCAAAAAATGGTCGAAATGTGCCTTTTCTAGTTCTACAAATTTGCCCCCAATGAACTGACTGATAGAATCGTTAAATTCTTGATTTTCATCAGATATTCCCTTATAAAGAGCTGTTTTGCTCTCTTTTATTTCTCGTAGCAGGGGGTGCGCTTCGCTTTGATGAATTAGGATTAAATCTTGAAATTCTTTTGTTTGATTTTCATCAAAACCAAGACGCTCAGAAATTATCTCTCGAGGAGCTTTATGCATTCTCTTTGGCGGCTTGCCCAAGTAGAGAAAAGTGATTAGCAATAAATTCAATAGCACCAAAATTGCGATAATTATTTTTGCTTTTTTATTCATAACCTGTAAATATTGTCTCGCTAATCGAGTAGGGATTAATCGTTTGGCTTGTGTTTTTACTATCTTGATCGGACGAGTATGTTGTCAAAACTCCCCCATTTACTATAAGTAGTACTAAAGCAAATGCAAGCAGGAAATTGGTGTTTCTTTTTTCTACTATTTGCTTCGTTTCTATCTTATTTTTGATTCTATCTAACAAGAAATCGGGAACCGAAACTGGCTCGATTCTGCTCAATTTATCTAAATTACCTTGTTCCATGTCTATAATGTTTCTTTTAAATTTTTTCTTGCTCTCGACAATAGAGACTCAACAGCTTTTTCTTTCATTTTCATTACCTCCGCAATCTCTTTTTGGGGCAAACCCTCAATTGTTTTTAATATCAAAGCAATCTTTTGTTTCTCAGGAAGCCTATTGATGTGGGTGAAAATTAGCGAAATTTCTTCTTTGCTTTCTAGCTCTGCTCCTGGATGATTAAAATCTACACTGTCATAATCTTCGGCTTCTCTGGTAAAAAAAAGTCTGTATTTCCTATTCTTGGACTTTATCATATCCAAACAGTGGTTTACAGTTATCCTGTATATCCATGTTTTTAGACTAGATTTATTGTTAAATCCTTCTATTTTGGAGTGAACTTTTACAAAAACATCCTGAGTTGCCTCTTGGGCGTCTTCTGTGTTTTGGAGATAATTTAAGGAAAGATTATAAACCAACTTAGAGTATTTATGGTAAATCTCAATAAATTGGGTTTGGTTTTTCATTAAAAAAATTGCGTATAGGTAGTAGACGAAATTACTTTTAACATCCTTCTATCAAAAATGATTATTTTTCTTGAATATCTCCTTTAATTTTAAGGATAATGCTTTTGGGGCTTGTGTTTGCAGTAATTGTAACTGTTTTTATTTGTAAGCCAGATTGTCCTTTTGGTTTATAAACTACTTTTATTTCTCCGGTTTCTCCAGGAAGAATTGGTTCTTTGGGGAACTGAGGAATTGTGCATCCGCACGAGCCTTTTGCGTTTGAAATAACTAGCGGCTCTGTTCCTGTGTTAGTAAATACAAAAGAGTGTTCGTTTGTTGTTGTAGACAATATTTTGCCAAAGTCTTTGATAGGAGATTTAAAACTCATTGATGTTTCGGGAAGAATTAAATCTGAACCGATTAAGGTTTGAATTAAACCTAACTCTTGTTTTAAATCTCTTACCTCTTCTCTCGATTTTTTTAAATCTTGTTCTATGTTTTCATAGTATTGTCCCAACTCATTGTATTTCTTCTTACTCACGCAAGAAGAAATACTGAGTACAATTACCAGAAAAATGAGGGGGTTTAATTTCATATTCAAGTTCTATTGCATTGCTGCAGCATCTTGAGGTGAAATTGCTTGTGGTTTTGGAGCATTAGGGTCTGGCTGAATATCTCCTGTAATCGTAAGAATTGTATTAGCAGGGCTTGTATTAGCTGTTACAGTAATCTGTTTAGTTTGTTTTCCTGATTGTCCATTTGGTTTGTAAACGATATCGATTTCGCCCTTATCTCCTGGTAAAATTGGTTCTTTTGGCCAAGCTGGGACTGTACATCCACAAGATCCTTTTGCATTAGAAATAATCAAAGGTTCAGTACCTGTATTTGTGAAAACAAACGTGTGCTTGTTAGAAGAAGTAGACAATACTTTTCCAAAATCTTTCTTAGGAGTTGCGAAATTAATTCCAGTCACAGGATCCGAAGAAACTGGCATTGAATTAGGCTGAGTTTGTGCACCTGGATTTGAAGGTTGATTTTGCTGTGGCAATTGACTTGGGAAGTTTGCTCCTGCATTTGGAGCTACATTGTTTTGAGCAACTCTTGTGTCTAATGGCGGGATTGTTCTTCCTTCTCCTGAAGTTAATACTTTATAAGTGTTGAACAGAGTAAGTAATCCGATTACAGCTATTGCTCCTATTATTAAATTTTCTTTTTTCATAAGGTGATTTGTGTTGTTGTTTTTAATGATTAACAAATATAAAAAAATAATGGTTTAACTTTCAAAAAATCAGTTTTTAGCCAATTTCAGTTGCTTGTATTTCTTTGTTTTCAATACATCAATCCCTTCCTTATAAACTGGGTTCAATTCATTAAAAATTTCATAAAACTCGCTAAAGCCCCATGCATTTTGTGCTATTAATGCTTTTAACCTGACAGATATAGCTTTTTCAGCTTTCAAAAACTGATCTTCTTTGTATTCCAATTTATTATTTTTAGCATATTCTATTAATTCATTGGTCACAGACTCAACATCAAATTTCTCTTTGAAATCTGAAAAGCTTAAGTAATCATCCATCATCTCATCTCTATTTTCATTCACATACTCCAAAGCAAATCGATTCATGATTCCTTTTCGTACCAAACTATTGAAATAAGGAGAAGTTCCAGTAGTGTCAACCGAGACAAAAATATCTGGGATAATTCCACCTCCTGCATACACTTCTCTTTTCTTTATTAGAGTTTTAAAAATAAGCGAGTCTGGAATTTTAATGCTATCCTGGGAGAAAGATTCTCCATTCAAATATCTTTCATATTTCTCTTTTCTGTATTCTTTTGAACCTTTGTCATATGATTTTTGAATACACCTTCCTGAAGGTG
>JBDMYC010000175.1:0-5327 GCA_039770535.1 Flavobacteriales bacterium | reverse complement strand
TGAGATTGCAAATATAGAACTTCCTTTTTATTCTGCAATAAAAAACAAAGAATTATGTGTCAATATTTGCGTATTTCGCATTTTGCTCAATAAATTCTCTTCTTGGCGGCACTTCATCTCCCATTAGCATAGAAAATGTTCGATCACTTTCAATAAAACTTTCGATAGTAATTTGCCTCAATGTTCTGTTTTCTGGATTCATTGTTGTGTCCCACAATTGCTCCGCATTCATTTCTCCAAGACCTTTATACCTTTGGATTCCTACTGAAGACTCCGTACCTGAACCTTTCAGTTCTTGTACATACCTATCTCGTTCGTCATCATTCCATGCATAAAATTGCTTTTTACCTTTTTTAACCAAATAAAGTGGTGGAGTCGCAATATAAATGTATCCTTTCTCTATCAATTCTCGCATATGACGGAAGAAGAAAGTAAGTATAAGAGTTTCAATGTGAGATCCATCAACATCCGCATCACACATGATAATGATCTTGTGATACCTTAACTTCTCTAGATTAAGTGCTTTACTATCTTCTTCTGTTCCAACCCTCACTCCAAGGGCTGTATACATATTTTTTATTTCTTCGTTTTCGAAAATTTTGTGATGCATAGCTTTTTCCACATTCAATATTTTACCTCTCAATGGCAATATTGCTTGAAAAAATCTGTCTCGACCTTGCTTTGCAGTTCCCCCTGCAGAATCTCCCTCGACAAGATACAATTCGCATTCTTCTGGATCTTTTCCTGAGCAATCAGATAATTTTCCTGGCAGTCCACCTCCAGACATTACTGTCTTTCTCTGAACCATTTCTCTCGCTTTGCGAGCTGCGTGCCTAGCTGTAGCTGCAAGAATTACTTTTTGAATAATGGTCTTAGCGTCATTTGGGTGTTCTTCCAAATAATCCGTCAACATTTGAGATACCGCTTGACTAACAGGTGCGTTAACCTCTCTATTTCCTAATTTTGTTTTGGTTTGCCCTTCAAATTGTGGCTCCCCTACTTTTACCGAAACAATTGCCGTTAATCCCTCTCGGAAATCATCTCCTGCAATATCAAATTTCAATTTATCTAGCAATCCAGATTCTTCTGCATACTTTTTAAGAGTTCCTGTTAATCCTCTTCTAAAACCAGATAAATGCGTTCCTCCTTCGTGTGTATTAATATTGTTTACATACGAAAAGATATTTTCTGAGTAAGAGGTATTATATATCAAAGCCACTTCTACAGGGACTCCATTTTTTTCTCCTTCCATATGAATAACCTCTTCAATAATCGGTTCTCTTGTAGAATCCAAAAACTGAACAAATTCTTTCAATCCTTCTTTAGATAAGAAAGTCTCTTTCTTAGTTTCCCCTTTTTCATCCAATTCCCTCTTATCTTCTATAGATAGAGTAAGACCTTTATTAAGGAATGAAAGCTCTCTTAATCTTGTAGCTAATGTTTCGTAATTATAAGTTCTCTCATTAAAAATTGTATCATCTGGGGTAAATGTTACGGTAGTCCCTCTTTTATCAGAAGTTCCTGTTTCTTTTACTGGGTATACCGGCTTCCCTTTTTCGTACTCTTGAACAAAAGATTTCCCTTCTCTAAAAACTTCAGCTTTTAGATGATTTGAAAGAGCGTTTACACAAGATACACCAACTCCGTGAAGTCCACCAGATACTTTGTATGTATCTTTATCAAACTTCCCTCCTGCACCAATTTTGGTCATAACAACCTCCAATGCAGAAACTCCTTCTTTTTTGTGCATTCCTGTCGGAATCCCCCTACCGTTATCTTCTACAGAAATTGAATTATCTTCGTTTATAATTACATGCACAGTATCGCAGTAACCAGCCATTGCTTCGTCAATAGAGTTATCAACTACCTCATACACTAGATGATGTAATCCCCTCAATCCTACATCACCAATATACATGGAAGGCCTTAACCTAACATGTTCCATACCCTCCAGAGCCTGAATATTATCTGCTGAGTAATTTCCTTTATTTTCTTCGCTCATAATTGCGTTTCTAATTGTTTTAAAGTATAAAGAACAAATATAACTATTCTGATACTTTTTTACAATGAATAAGGATGGACTTTTCAACAATAAAAGCCTTTATTTGACGCGCTTTTGTTGATAAATAAGTATGGCTAAGACTTGGGTAGAAATAGGTACTTAAAATGAATTTATTGAGACTAAATGTTAACGGATAAAAGTATCTATGTGTCTTTCCGTTTTCGATTTATGCATGTCACTAATTGTAATCAAAATACCCGTTTCCTCTACATCTCCAAAATCGGGATTAGAGGCAGTTCCAAAAGTCTTCATTGTATCAGATAAATTCATATAGGAATTAATGAGAGGCGGAATTCTCTCCTCCAATACTTTGAGCTTAGCCCCAAGTAACTTATGTCCTTCTTTGTAAGTCAAGTTTTTAAGTTCTTTTACAAAATCATTTTGAGGGACAACAATACCTTGCGAATGAATAGGTGACACTAAATTTTCTGAGTCTGGAAAATAGTAATCCATGAAAGTTAGCAACAAATCTCTGCCTGTTTTGTTAAAATCTGCATACATGGTAACCTTCCCAAAGAAATACTTCACTTCTGGATTTAGAACAATTAATGCTCCCAATCCATCCCACAAATTATCTAAGGTAAAAAGACCCTTCCTGTTAGTCGCAGAAGGCTGATAATCAGGCTGAACCCAAGATCTGCCTAACTCAATGGTAAACGGTAAATAATTAGCAGTGAAATTTGATGACAGATTAAAATAATGTTTTGTAGAAATATCTACATGTGATAAATCTCCTTTTATTTTTTGGCAGTTAAAAAAACGATATCCACCCAGAATTTCTTCATCTTCTGGCGACCACACAATTAGTTGATCGTAGTTGTACTCGCATGTATCTAATTCGTCAATATCAACCTCATTACCAGTACCGCCACCTGCCGAAGCAAATGTCACCTCTCTTAATCGACCTATTTCTCGCATTACATTGGGCGAATCGTGGTAATTAATGATATATATTTCATTATTCCCTTTATTGGTTTTTCTAACAAATTTATCTCTGGACAATTCTGCTGTAATTGCCTTTCTTGATAGTTTAGGAATGATGTATTCTAAATTCATGGTTGAAAATAAGAATTATTACAAATTAATTAGCCAAATTGTAAGATAAATCTTTAATCATTTTTGCAATCTCTTTATCATTCTGAGATTTATCAAAGGAATCTGGAGAAATTGGATCTCCAATATATAAATTCATTGTTTTGTCTTTTTGTTTAAAAAGCTGATCTGCCAAATATAACATTTCAATATTTGCTTTTACTCCGATACTTTCCCTCAAATTTGATAATCGATAGAAAAAATTTGTTAATTCTCCGTCAATGTGGACAGGAACAATTTTCTTGTTATATTTTTTTGCCCTAGAAACGAAAGTCTTTTTCCAATCTAGATCGCGAACAACTCCTTTCTTTTTTCTACTAACTAATCCTGCCGGGAAAAGAAACACAGCTTTATCAGAAGCAAATAATTCATTTACTTTTTGAAGAGAACCTTTGGCGTTACTCGCGTGTTTGTCCACCCCCACAAACATTCCTTTTAGGTTCTTGAGATTGAGCAACAAATCGTTCACAATAAAATTAATATCATCTCGAATCGGGGAAATTTCGGAGACAATTGCCATTGCATCCATTCCTCCAAGTGGGTGATTAGATACAAAAATCACACCTTCTCCTGTTGGTATTTTATCCAATCCATGTGCTTTAACCTTAATATTAAATCTTTTTATGATGTCGATACAAAAATCTGCACCAAAAACTTCTTTATTCTCATCCAAGATTGTGTTAATCTCCTCTTGATGAAGAATACGCTTGAGATACTTAATAATGAATTTTGGCAGTCTTTTAAGCAACTTTGGATTTTTGCTTGCAATTAACCGCTCTACGTCTATAAATTTATCATCCATAAGTTAACAATAATTAATAAGCCCGAACACTATCAATAAAAAAGTCATTGACAGGCCAGTCATATTTGTCAGTTTTTATTCTCGAAATCTTTGACAAAGTACTAAAACCGGAGACTAATTCGCCAAATACCGTGTAATTTCCGTCTAGATGTGGTGCTCCTCCTTTTGATTTATAGACTTCCTTTTGCTTATCTGTAAATTTTTTACCCTCCTTTTCTTTTCTTTGAAAGTAAGTTTCGTTCATTTTTCGCCCTTCTATGATGTAGAAATTAATAGCACTAGATTTTTTTCCAAATCTTTGCTCTTCAGGCGATACTGCCATGGCTAATGCGCCTTTCTTATGAAATCTTGAAGAAGAAATTTCATTTGGTATCCAGTATGTCCCGATAGAATTTAATTTATTATTAATCTCTGGACTGTCAGAATTACCTCCTTGAATCATAAAATTATCAATTATTCTATAAAACTTGGTATTATCGTAAAACTTCTTCTTTGCTAACATTATAAAATTTGCCCTATGAAAAGGTGTATTGTTATAAAGGAAAAACTTTAGATTTCCATATTTGGTATACATTACGATTTTATTCTCCTTATTAGTATCTCCAAACTCTTTTAGCTTGGTTGCAACATTTCTATTCGTTATTAATGATTTTATTAGTTGCTGAATTAAAATTTCATTTGAATCGATCTCTGAATTAAGTTCTTCTACTAAAATTTCAGAGTCTGGAACTTGAACTGCAGATGTTTCGCTTTCACATGAGAAAGAGAAAAATAGCACAATGAAAAAAGTGAAGTTTTGGAATTTTTGAAAAATCATGGAACAAGCTATTTATTCAAAAAAAAATGGCAAGCTACTCATATCGCACCGCTACAACCGCCTACCCTTGCTCCGTTCCCGACCTGGGGGATTAAACAGGAGCTGGTCGTATGAGACTTGCCATTGCAAAGATACAACTTGCCTTTTAGTATCCAAATTTTGTCCTTTAATTTTTCAATTTAAAAAACCATATTTTGGAATGTTAATTCAAAAGGTAATTTTAAGTAAAGATAGATGTTAATAAAAACAAAAAATATTGTTAATTTTAACAATATTGAAGAGGCAACCCTTACCAGAAGGGCTACGTTTTTATAAAAAGAAATAAAATAAGATACTATAACATTATGAGAAATAAGCTTTTATCCCTAGCAGTAATTTTATTCATTTGCTCAAATTCATATTCGACCCATTTTGCCGGTGGTAATATTTATTACGATTGCCTCGGAAACAACCAATATAGGTTTTGGGTTGAGTTTACGCTCGATTGCCTTAGAAGTAGCTCTGCGCAAAGACGATTTACGTTTTTTAGCGGTGTATTGCGCAGCTCCTTCCAC
>JBDMYC010000174.1:0-19465 GCA_039770535.1 Flavobacteriales bacterium | reverse complement strand
GTTTGTTGATTTTACAAGTATAAATTTCAACCCAATTGAAAAATTTAGAGCCATAGAATTTAACAGAAATTGGAACTTAGGAACCCAAGAAATAACAGCTCCACTTTTTCTGGCAAATGTGAAACTAGGCTACCAAAAAGACAGTGTGGGAGCTGTGAACTATAACTTCGACTTTCTTGATTTAGGAGAGGAGTTTAGCGGTTTCAAAAACAACTTGGATGCTAATTTTGAATCCAAAAAACACCTGGTAAAATACACTGGAAGTCTTATGAATTCTCAATCAGAAATCAACACAACATTCTACCGTCACAAATCAAACTTAGAGTATCGTTTTTCAAAATTCACACTCGGTTACATAGATGAGATGGAGAATAATGAGTTTGCTGGCGATAGCTTGTTGAACACCAGTTATTCGTTTTATGATGGGCGAGTGTATTTGAAAAATCAAGGAAAAACTAATAAATTAAACCTGTACTACGGATATCGAAACGAAAAAACCGCAAAAAACAATGCGCTTTCTCAAAGTGCTTATTCTCACGAAACGGGATTGGATTACAACTTAATTTCTATCAATAAATTTACTCAACTAAAAGGAAATATAGCCTACAGAAAACTTGTGCCAATTGACACGAGCAATGGCTTGTCTCCGGAAAATACTTTTCTAAACCAAACCAATTTTAGTACATCACTTTGGAAGCAGCTGGTAAAGCTCAACACTTTTTACAGCATTGGTTCTGGACTGGAACAAAAAAGAGAGTTTTTGTATGTGGAAGTGAATCCTGGTCAAGGAGTTTTTGCTTGGATAGATTACAATGAAAACGGAATTAAAGAATTAGACGAATTTGAGGTGGCGGCTTTCGCAGATCAAGCCAATTTTATCCGTGTTTTCTCTCAAAGTAATGAATATATTAAAACATTTTCTAACCAATTTAGCCAATCCGTTTCCATTAATCCTGCGCAAATTTTGAAAAAGAGAAAGGGGAAATTTTGGCAGTTCATTTCCAAAATTTCATCTGTTTCGGCATACCGAATTGATAGAAAAACGACCCAAGAAAGTTTTGAATCTAGCTTGAATCCTTTTATAAACAACCTGGATGATGAAGGGCTTGTATCTCTAAATAAAAACATCTTTTCTTCTTTGTTTTTTAATAGAACCGGATATAAATACGGAGTTGAACTGAGATATGAAGATAGAAGTAATAAATCACTGCTTTCCAATGGTTTTGACTCAAGAAACACAGAGAGTTTTTCCGTAAATTTACGATATAAATTTAAGCAGATTTTGCTAAAATGGGAAAGTGAACTAGGCGAAAAAACTTTGACAAGCGATTACTTGTCTAGCCGTAATTTTTTACTCAATTATTGGAAAACTTCTCCTACTGTCACCTTCCAAAAAGGAGTAAACTTCAACTGGGATTTTATCTATTCCTATGCTGAAAAAAGAAACGAATTGGGAGGAGATTTTGCTTCTTTGAGCACTTTGGGCACAAACGTCAAATACACCATAGCAAACAAACTAAATCTTTCGACCTCGTTCAATTTTGTTGCAATTGGTTACACAGGAGATAATAATTCATCTTTGGAATATGAAATGCTGGAAGGATTGAAAAGAGGAAACAATTTTACTTGGGAATTGATCCTGAACAAAAGAGTTGCAAAGAATCTGGATTTGACGTTAAATTATAACGGACGAAAACCCGAAAATATCCGAACTATCCATTCTGGGACTGTCCAGATTAGGGCCTTCTTTTAATTCATGTAATTTACTGACAATTGTCACTTTTAATCGCACGAATTTGACTTAATTTTAGTCTGTAATAAAACTAAAATAATGAAAACTGCATCTTTACTAAAAGGCCTAGAATACAATAAATCGAAACCTGTGATTAAGGTTTTGTTTGACACTTCATTTACCAAAGAAATAAGAATTGCAATGAAGGCAGGAACAGCAATGAAAAAACACCAAACTGGTTTTCCTATCGTGATAGAAATGGTGGATGGCCATCTTGATTTTGGTGTAAATAACGAAACACTTGATTTACAAAAAGGAGATTTAATAGCTTTGGAAGCAGGCGTTCCGCACGATTTGAAAGCTAAAACAGACTGTATTGTACGACTAACTCTTACTAAATATGACACTCCAGAAAGAGTAGAAAATTTGACAAAAAAGTAAAGATTTATCGTCTTAAACTTTATTTCTATTTATAATTTCAGTAATCTTGATTATTGAAAATAAATTTATTCCATGTCGCAAAAAAACGTTCGGTTAGAAGTAATGAAACACCTTGAAAAAGATGTAGAATCTTTGATCCAAAAATTTCTAATTCCGCCAGAAAAAATTTGGCAACCTCAAGACTTTTTGCCAGATGCAAGAGAAGTTGGTTTTACAGATAAAATTCTTGAAATTCAGGAGTTAGCAAAGGAAATGCCTTATGATTTTTGGGTGGTCTTGGTGGGTGATATGATTACAGAAGAAGCTTTGCCAACTTATGAATCTTGGCTAATGGATGTAGAAGGTATAGACCAAGTGGAAGGAAACGGCTGGGCAACCTGGGTGGCGCAATGGACTGCAGAAGAAAACAGACACGGAGATTTATTAAACAAATACTTGTATTTATCTGGAAAGGTAAATATGAAAGAAGTGGAAATAACGACTCAACATTTAATTGCAGATGGTTTTGACATTGGAACCGATCGCGATCCGTACAAGAATTTTATTTACACGAGTTTCCAGGAATTAGCAACTTACATTTCGCACAATCGTGTAGCTGAAATTGCCAAAAAAGCAGGAAACAAAGGCTTGGCGAAAATGTGTAAAATGGTGGCAGGAGACGAAATGCGTCACCACACTGCTTATGCCGAATTTGTAGAAAGAATTTTTGCTGTAGATCCTAGTCAAATGATGTTGGCATTTACAGATATGATGAAAAAGAAAATTACAATGCCTGCACATTTCTTAAGAGAAAGTGGCGGAGTAATAGGAAATGTTTTTGAAGAATTCTCAAATACTGCACAAAAAATAGGAGTGTACACAGCCAAAGATTACGTAGATATTCTGGATAAGTTAGTGAAGAGATGGGAAATTGACAAAATTACCAACCTAACAGACGAAGCAGAAAAAGCGCGTGATTACTTGATGAAATTACCGTCAAGAATGCTAAGAATTGCTGACAGAATGGTGTTGCCAGAGAACAATTTTAAGTTTAAGTGGGTAGAGGAATCTAGGTTGTAGTCGATTCTTTTGCTTATATTTAGAGTATGAAAAATTGGACGCTTTCTATTTTTGTTTTTTTAATCTTACTTTCCTGCGCGACAACAAAAACGAGAGATATTAACCTATTTCCTCCTTTGTCTGCAAAAGATAATGAACAAAAAGGATTGTATCAGAGCCGAAATTTATCAATCACAGGTTTGAATCTTAGCGAAGATATGAGCTCACTATCAACCAAAAATGATGAGATTTTTCTGTTTATTTACGAGTATTCGGATACAAATAAATTAACTTCTCCTTTGGTTACATCTAAGCTTGTTTTTAACAAAAAAAATTTGAAACAAAACGTTTCAATTCCTAACAAAGAAAACTTACTTCTATTTGTTATTGAAGAAGATTCTTTTAGTACAACAATTCAAATTGAACCTGTTGTTAGAGTATATTTCAAAGAAATAATGAAAGCAGATGGCTATGAAGAAATAAGGAAATACCTTGGGGAAGATGATTTATTAGGAACAAAAATTATTACTTCAACCACCTCAGCTTTCACCATTTCTGGCATGTGTAGCCTGGATAAATATGAGTATTCTTTTGAGATAAAATAAGACTTTTTCTTTTCCATTTTTCCAAGACTAAAGTTTGTACCTTCACGGCTCAAACAAGAACTATTGTCTAGATTTAAAAACAAATACATAACTTATTTTCCTATCGTAGGAATGATAATTTACCTAATCATGTTCACCACTGCAGCTATTCTGTATCCTGGCGGTTCAGATAATGTTCCTGATGCTCAAAACGGGTATAGTTTCTTTCATAATTTCTTGTGTGATACCAACAATGAGTATTCTCATTCTGGATTGAAAAATAACGGAAAACTATTGGCAAACTTGGCGCATATTATGCTCAGTATCACCATGATGTCTTTCTTTTATGTAATGCCAAACATTTTTGACCACAGCAACAGAAATACCAAACTAATTAAAATACTGGGAGTTCTTTCAATGGCTATTTTTACTTTTATGTACCAAGAAGAACTTCACGATTTAGTTGTGACATTGGTAGGGATTTTTGCTTCCATGGCGTTTCTGCCCATTTTTATTGAACTTGTTAAATACAAAAACAGACCCTTCAAGATTCTAACTTATGTCGTATTTGTGATGAGCATTGCGCTTTACCTTGGTTTCGAAACTAAAGTGGGGATTTACTACATGCCTTTTCTACAAAAATTTGTGTTTATGGTGGATGCGACTCTTGTGATTTGGACAGGAATTATCGTGGTGAAGAAGAATAGGGTTCTACATTCATAAGTTGCCTTTCTCGATACAATTTTAATCTTCCTTTCGGTCGATTAAAACCACTCGAAATGACAAGAACGTCTTGTGAAATAAAATTGTAGTGTAGAAGTTGAGTTTGTCAATTCGAGTGAATTAATTACCCGAAGGGGAAATTAATTAGTATCGAGAATGACGCAGGGATAATTTGCTTTCTACCCCAAATTAATCTCAGCAATATTCTTGATTCTATTTCTTTCCAAGAAAGCGTCAATTGTCTCAAAATGTTCTATCACTCTTTGGTTCTTAAACTCAAATACTTTTTCGGATAATCCCTGTAAAAAATCTCTGTCGTGAGATACCAAAACTAAAGTTCCGTCATAGTCTTTCAAAGCCTCTTTCAAAATGTCTTTCGATTTCAAATCTAGGTGATTTGTTGGCTCATCTAAGATGAGTAAATTTACGGGTTCAAGCAAGAGTTTCACCATTGCCAGCCTTGTTTTTTCTCCTCCAGAAAGTACACTAACCTTCTTGTCGATATCGTCTCCTCCAAACATGAATCGCCCCAACATATTCTTTATTTGAGTACGAATTTCTCCCACAGCAACTTCGTCTATAGTTTGAAAAACAGTAAGGTCTGGATCTAACAAAGAAGCTTGATTCTGTGCAAAATATCCTACCTCAACATTGTGTCCTAATTTGCATTCTCCCTCCACTTCTATTTCTCCCAAAATAGCTTTTATCATAGTAGATTTTCCTTCTCCATTTCGTCCTACAAACGATACTTTTTCGCCTCTGGCAATTACCATATTAGCATCTTTAAAAACCGTGTGGTCGCCATAAGATTTAGAAACTTCCTTAACCGAAACAGGATAGTCTCCGGATCTTGGCGAAGGTGGAAATCTCAATTTCAAAGCCGAATTATCTACTTCGTCAATTTCTATGATTTCCAGTTTTTCGAGCATTTTTTCTCTCGAAGAAACTTGATTCGTTTTGGAATAAGTTCCTTTAAATCTGTCGATAAATAACTGGTTATCGGCAATGAATTTTTGTTGTTCTTTGTAAGCTTTAATTTGGTGAGACCTTCTGTCTTCGCGCAATGTCAAATAGTGAGAATAATTGGCTTTGTAATCGTAAATTTTCCCCATTGTTACTTCAATGGTTCTGTTTGTAATGTTATCGATAAAGGCTCTGTCGTGAGAAATTACCATTACTCCATCTGCTTTATTTACCAAGAAATCCTCAAGCCAAATTACCGACTCTATATCAATGTGGTTGGTTGGCTCATCCAATAAAATTAAATCTGGTTTTTGTAATAAAATCTTTGCCAACTCAATTCTCATTCTCCATCCTCCACTAAATTCGCTTGTTGGTCTGTGAAAATCTTCGGGTTTAAACCCTAACCCTTTCAATGCTTTTTCTACTTCGGCATCATAGTTTACATCCTCCAAAGCATAGAATTTCTCGCCCAATTCCGATACATCTTCAATGATTTTCATGTACTCCTCACTTTCGTAATCGGTGCGGGTTGTCAGCTCATTATTAAGCCTTTCCATTTCGTTTTTTATCTCAAAAACTTGCTTGAAAGCCTTGGCAGCTTCTTCAAAAACAGTGCTGTCATCTTCGGTCAATAAATGTTGAGGTAAGTAAGCAATTACAGCTTCTTTGTTAGCACTTACATTTCCTGAAGTAGGAGATTGAACTCCAGCCACAATTTTCATCATGGTACTTTTTCCCGCTCCATTTTTTCCCATTAGGGCAATTTTGTCGGTTGGGTTTATAACAAAAGAAACTCCGCTAAACAAAGTGCTTCCGCTAAATTCTACGGCTAAATTATTGACTGATATCATAGATTTATTTTTGAAAAAACAAAACTACAAAAAGAGATTGGTTCAATACTTTTTATTGCGAGACATTTATCCAAGAACCCTTTTCAGCATCAAGAAAACAGTTTTTTCTACGGCATCAAATTCTCCATCAGCAAAAAACACTTCTTTCATGTCTTTAATTAAACCTCCGTGGTCGTAGTTTAATCTTTTTGAAGTCGACATTATTTTTTGAATTCGAGCGTAATCGTTATCTTTTTCTAACTCTTCGTAAATGTGGTTGTAATTGTCTTTTCCCACTTTCTCTACAATCATTCCTCTCTCTGCATTGCTTTCTTCAAAATCGGCTTGACTGCAATACAAAAGTACGTAGGCTTTAAATTCTTTTTTATCCCAAGTTGTATCAAAATTATCACTCATTGTTTTTTGTTGTTTGTTACTTAAAGTTATGCTTTTTTACAAAAACTCATCAATATCTCTTCGGTCTTTTTTGGTGGGCCTTCCTGTTCCTTTGTCTCGGTAAGTTTTTTGAGCAAGCTGCCTCAGCTTCAGTTTTTCTTGCTCTTCTATGGCCGTTATTTCTTTCAGAAAATCTGGAACTAGTTTTGCTCCCATTCTTTTGCTTGCCACTTCCAAGACTTGATATTGATACCTTATTCCATCTTTTTTTATGGTTATCGTGTCGTTTTTAGCCACTTCTTTGGCAGGCTTCACTTCTTGGTCGTTTATCAAGATTCTGTTTTTCTTGCAAGCATCTTGTGCTTTACTTCGGGTTTTGTACAACCTTACCGACCATAAAAAAATGTCTATTCTTGGCATGTGTGAAGGTAAGGGTTTTTCATAAAAAGACGATAATAAATTCTTCGCATACTGATTATTTCCGATTGAGAATGTATAATTTTAAAAATGAGATTAAACCTTTTGCAATTCCGATTGTCTAACCAAAAAACTATTAAAACAAACTTATGAATGTTAGACTAATAAAATTACTAAGCGTTATCACTTTATTTTCTGGAGCAAACCTTAATGCTCAAACAACCACACAATATGGACCAGACGGATTTGTAAAAATCGAAAACGGCTCAGGTGGCTTTTTGGCTACCCTTGATCCAGGTGACAGATTTAGTAGAGAACATGATGTAATTGGTGATGTAGATGGTGATGGTGTTCTTGATCTAGCTGTTGGAGCTCGTTCTGATGATGATGGAGCAACTGATGCTGGAGCTGTTTATATTCTTTTTATGAATAGTAATGGAACGGTAAAATCCAATCAAAAAATATCTATGCTAGATGGAGGTTTTACTGATACATTAACCACAAACAGCTTTTTTGGATATGGAGTAGCAGGAGTTGGAGATTATAATGGGGATGGAATTCCAGACATTGCAGTTTCGGCAAATCATGTTCCAAACGGAGTTGTGTATATTCTTCATTTGGATACCAATGGAACTGTTAAAAGTTACGTGAAAAATCAAAATATTACTTCTCAGGGTCTTTCTGCAGTTGGGGATTTGGATGGAGACGGAAGAATAGATATTGTTGCTTGTAACCCTTCATCAAACAATGGTGGAAATGGAAGAGGAGCAATTAAAATTCTGTTTTTTAATCAAAATTCAAGGGTTGTGAATTCCAAAACTGTAGATATCAGTTCTACTCAAGGAGGATTTGGAACTGGACTAAATAATGGGGACGGTTTTGGAGGAAGAGAGGTAGCTCTGTTGGGAGATATTGATAATGATGGGGATAAAGAATTAGCTGTTGGTGCATTTTCATCTGATAGTGGAAAGGGCGCAG
The DNA here is from genome assembly GCA_039770535.1 of Flavobacteriales bacterium. GTDB lineage: Bacteria > Bacteroidota > Bacteroidia > Flavobacteriales_D > CAJJDF01 > CAJJDF01. Next base: position 11,363 of record JBDMYC010000174.1, on the reverse strand, counting down.
TTTGGATTCTATCTATAGATCCTACAACTTTTAATGTTACTTCTAAACTAAAGATTACAGAAGGAATGAATGGTTTTGCGGATGAATTGTCTGATACAATTAATGCAAATGGAACTTTTGGTGCGGCATTTGGACATGCCATGTGCGCGCCTGGAGATTTAAATGGAGATGGAGTTCCTGATTTAATAACTGGGGCCAACCAACAAGACGAAGGTCACGGTTATATTTTATATTTAAATTCTGATAAAACGGTAAAAACATACACCAAAATAAACAACACAAACGGAGGTTTTGGGCTAATACTGGCTCCAACTGAACGTTTTTCAAGATCTATTTCATTTATTGGAGATTTAAGAGGTGATGGAACTATTGCAGTGAATATTGGTGGAGGTGCTGGTTCTGGAGGGTCTGGAACCTTGTATTTGCTTTTCTTAAAACCTTGTGATTTTAGTCAAGAGCCAGGAAATAACCATTGGAATGGAGGGAATACACTTTTTTCCAATTGGAATCATTCTTCACAATCGCTTACAAGTGATTCTTTAACTTTTGAGCAATGTACTTTCAAAGCATTTGAAACTGATGCAGCATACATGACTTTCAATTTCAATGACGGAAGGTGTATTTGTAAAGATTCTACAGCTATTTTAACGGTAAGTTCAGAAATGAGTACTGCATTTACTAATAATTGTTTTAGTGGTTATGTTGTTTCTGTTGATGAAAATGAAAAACCACTGAACCAAATAAAAATATATCCCAACCCTACTACTTCAATTGTTAATATTACAACTCCTCAATTGGATTTTTTAATAGATGATAAAATTGAATTATTTTCAATTACTGGAAAATTACTTTTTTCTAAAAAATTCAATAAACAAAATTCAATTGTTGAACTTGCGCAATATCCTGCAGGAGTTTATTTGTTAACTGTATCTTCAAATAATTCGAAAAAAGCTTTCAGAGTTATTAAAGAGTAAAAAAACTTTCCTTAAACCAAAAAAGGCTCACCAAATGGTGAGCCTTTTTTCATCTAATAATTTATAAATCTTAGTTTTTAAGCTTGGTTTTCCAACAAGTTAAACGTAGCCATTTCTGGCAAGTCATATTCTTTGTTCACTAATTTTTTATGTACTGTTTCAAAAGCATCTAAAGTCTCTACCACATCAGCTTCGCAGTGTGATGCTGTTGGAATTAATCTAAAGATTATCATTCCTTTTGGGATTACTGGATAAACAACAATAGAACAGAAAATTCTGTGGTTTTCTCTCAAATCATAAGCCAAGTGAGTTGCTTCCTCCAGAGAGCCTTGCATGTAAACTGGTGTCACACAGGAGTTTGTGCTTCCAATTTCAAACCCTCTTTCTTTCAATCCATTTTGAAGCATGTTTACGTTCTCCCACAATTTGTTTTTGAAAGATAAATCGCCTCTCATCATGTCCAGTCTTTTTAAAGCTCCAATTACAAATGGCATTGGCAAAGATTTGGCATAAACTTGCGAACGTAAATTATACTTTAAGAAATCGATTACTTCTTTGTTTCCTGCAATAAATCCTCCTATTCCTGCCATAGATTTGGCAAACGTGGCAAAATAAACGTCTATTTCGTCCTGAACTCCTTGCTCTTCTCCAGTTCCAAACCCTGTTTCTCCCAGCACCCCAAATCCATGTGCATCATCTACCAAAATTCTGAAATTATAGTGTTTCTTGAACTCCATAATTTCCTTCAATTTCCCTTGGTCTCCCCTCATTCCAAAAACTCCCTCAGAAATTACAAGAATTCCTCCTCCAGTTTCTTTGGCTAGCTTTTCTGCTCTTTTCAGGTTCTTTTCTAAACTCTCCATGTCGTTATGCTTGAACATGTAGCGTTTTCCTTGATGCATTCTTACTCCATCAATAATACAAGCATGAGATTCTTGGTCATACACAATTACATCATGCCTATCGACTAAAGCATCTACACAAGAAGCAATTGCCTGATAACCAAAGTTCACTACAAGTCCAGCTTCTTTTTCTACAAAGTCAGCTAATTCATTCTCCAATTGCTCGTGATATTTTGTGTTTCCACTCATCATTCTTGATCCCATTGGATAAGCCAATCCCCAATCTGCTGTTGCTTGGGCATCTGTTTTTCTTATCTCGGGGTGATTTCCTAGTCCTAGGTAATTATTCAAACTCCAGTTTAGCACTTCTTTTCCGTTAAACATCATTCTGGGAGCCAATTCTCCTTCTAGTTTTGGAAACATGAAATACCCTTCAGTTTTTGATCTGTATCTTCCCAACTCTCCTCCTTTCGCGATTTTGTCAAATAAATCTTTCATCTTTCTTACTTGTTATTGTTAAAATAAAATTCATTAATTACTGTGGTCAATTCGTCCTCTTTTTCCGAAGAATACCCATTTTCTTTCTGCCATTCAAAGTCATAAAACTTAGACAAATATTTACTCCCATGATCAGAAAACATAAGAACCACTGTGTGTGATTTGTTCAATTCTGGTGCTATTGCTTTCAAGCCCTCAATGGCTGCCCCACAAGAACCTCCAGCCATAATTCCTTCTTTTTTAGCTAAATGCAAAATGTTTTTTATACTTTCTCTGTCATCAATCTTGATAAATCTATCAATGCTATTCATCAATGCATTAGGAGGAATAATATCTTTCCCTACACCTTCCAGCATTGTTTTTCTTTTCAATGAAGTGTCATAATCGCCAGTTTCATGGAATTTTTTGAGCACAGAACCTTCACTATCTACAGCAGTAATATTTATTTCCTCGTCTTGCTCTTTCAGAAATTTCCCTACTCCAGAAACTGTTCCTCCTGTGCTTGCAGACGAAATAAAATGAGTTATTTTCCCTTCTGTTTGTTCCCAAATTTCAGGACCTGTAGTGGAATAATGTGCCCCAAAATTATCTAGGTTGTGGTTTTGATCTATGTAAAATGCATCTGGAATTAATTTACTTAATCTTTCTGCAGATTTATAATAAGACCTAGGATTTTCAGCTTTCACTCCGCTTGGACATAAGACTACTTTTGCTCCTAGTGCTTTTATCGCATTTATTTTTTCTGTAGACGCTTTGTCTTTCACGCAAACCACACATTTATATCCTTTTATAGCACAAATCATAGCCAAACTAAAGCCTGTATTTCCTGAAGTTGCCTCAATTAAAGTAGAAACTCCTTTTGTCAACTTTCCCTGCTTTTCTGCATGTTCAATCATGTTGATTACAGTACGATCTTTCACTGATAGTCCAGGGTTGGAACTTTCGAGTTTTGCGAATACATTTGTGTTGTATATCTCACTCAACTCTTGCAGTTTTACCATGGGAGTTTTTCCTATGGAATCAATCAGTGATTCTTGTGCTTTTTTCATCTGTGTGTTTTGCTTTCCTCTTTTTTAAAAATTTATTCAGCTAATTGTGGCTTATCGATCTTAAATCGAAGTGTGTTTCCGTCCTGGTTTTTAAACAATTTCCATAGCTCTTCTTCCATTTCTTCTTGATGCTTCTGCCACCTCCACTCGCATTCTTTGAGGTGGTAAGTGTAGTATTTTGAGACACCATTGAACTTGCTCAACCGGTTTTTAACGTATGTCAAAAACCTGTTAGTGCGGCTGCCTTCCTCATTGCTAAAAGAGATGTATTTGGTATAGTTATGTTCTTTCACTCCTCTATAATATTTTTTTAAATCCTCGGGAGCTGACGCTTCAATTTGATGCATTTTATTCTTTACCTTTTCTGAAAATTGTTCTACAAAATTATAAGGCTCATAAATGTGCAGATTACTTCCATTCTCTATCACAACCACAAGTTTGGACTCCTCCCCTTGCCTCGTTTTAGAAACAAAATGACTGTAAAGAGAATTAGCATAATCAATTGATAAATAGTGTTGTTTAGCCGTCTCTTCGAGCTTTAGCCTTTGTTGTGTATAAATACACTTTCTGAAAATAGAATAATACCTATTGATCGTTTTTCTATTAAAATCTAGCAATAAGGCGGCTTTTGTTGCATCAATGTCTGCACAAAAGTACTTGATAATTTTTTTTACTTTGTAAGAGCTTAACTTTTTGTTTTTCATTGTTTTAAAACCAAATTATGCTATTATATACGGTCTAGGCTTATTACAAATGTAAAAACTTTTCGAAACAATAAAAAGTTTCAAAGGAAAACCTCCTATAAATAAAGAAACGAGCAGAGAAATGAACGCTAAAAACTTGATGTAATTGAAAGAATAAAAGCACTGCTGCATTGACTTTTGCAAGCTACTTTTAGTTAACGCTAAAATCCGACTGCATGACAAGCATCATTTACTTCCTGCTATTTAACACTCAATTTTGTACTCGTAAAAGACCTTTTGATTGCCGAAATTCTAGATTGTGACGACAGTCATGTTTTGTCTAAATTTTAAAAAATACTTTTGTCTCGTAATAATTAACAAACTAAAAAAAACAATGCTTAAGCGATTACTTTTAATTTCGGCAATTTCTGCTGCAACAACCGTCAATTTTTCACAAATATCTGATTCAGTAACAATGGGACCTGGATACACCAATGAAGTGTATTATGAATTGAGTTCAGGAACTAAAACTACTTTTCAAGGAACCAACTGGGACTTACAATTCTCTACAAGCAGATTTTCTGTGTCTATAAGGCTCAATGGAGGCCAAGGAGTGGAACTTTTTGAGGCGGTTACTTCTGACACAACAAACTTTAGCTCTTCTACCTTGGATACATCTTCATTGACAAGCCTTTATGATGGGTTTTTGAGCTGGGAGCAAGATGCATTTACTTCCCAATCAACTGGTCATCCAAACTACGGCTGGGGAGTGTACAGCTCTGGAGGAAACTTAATTGGTATTAAAGTATATGCCATAAAATTAACTTCTGGTGTATTCAAGAAAATTTGGATCAAAAGCCTAATTGGTGGAAGCAACATTACTTTCAGTGTAGCTGATCTTGATGGTAGTAATATGGTTACCAAAACTCTGAACAAAACTACTTACAGCAGCAAGAGATTTTTCTACTACGATATTGAAAATGACTCTGTAATTAATGCAGAACCTGCAAAAGCTGATTGGGATTTTGTTTTCAGAAAATATTCTGTCGAATTATTTCCAGGAACTTTTTATCCTGTAACAGGAGCTTTAACTAATGCAAACATTGGAGTGGCACAAGTAGATAATACACCAACTGCTAATGCCAAAGCAAACTTCACAACTTATGCTCTTGATAGCACCATTGAAATACTGGGTTACGATTGGAAAAGTTTTAGTAATTTTTCTTGGCAAATACAAGACTCTTTGTCTTACATCATTCAAAACTATAATGGAGATGTGTTTCAACTAATATTTACAGGAACAAGTGGAAGCTCACAAGGAAAAATGTACTTTACAACCGAGCAATTAGCTTTTTCAAGTGTAGAGGAAAACTCTCCAGTATCTAATATTGGGGTGTATCCTAACCCAACAAATAATGTGCTGAACATTAATTTTGAATTGGCAAACGCTTCTTCTCCTGCACAAATCTATTTGTTTGATATGAATGGAAGAATAGTGAGAACAATTTCTAATAATTTCCAAAACTCTGGTTTCAACCAATTGACCACAGATATCTCTGAGTTGAACAATGGAGTTTACTTGTTACAAATTGTTTCTGAAGGGAAATCAATTACCAAAAGAGTAGTAAAACAATAAAAATAACAAAACTCGGAAGGTGAATATCTTCCGAGTTTTTTTCATTATGAAACAATTAATAGTCATACTTTTTTATTCCTTGCGGGTTCTGGGCTATCCCAGAACTACGAGGTTTTTGTTGTTGGTGAAGACAACAAACCTTTGCCCTTTGTGAATGCAAAAATTTCTTGTTCTTTGAACGAAGAAAAATTGCAAACACAAACAACTAGTAATGTAGAAGGAATTATTTTTATTGACACTAAATGGGAAAAAGTAAAACTAACTTTAAAGTTTATTGGCTATCAAAGCAAAATCACTTCGGTTTCTGAGGAGAATAACAAAGTTACTATGTATCTCGACAACTTAGAACTAAAAACTTTTGTTGTAACAGGACAATACTCAGAAAGTTCGGTAGATAATTCGGTTCACAAAATACGTGTAATTGATGCCCAAAGAATAGAGGCTCAAGGTGCCGTAAATTTGCAAGAATTAATGGAACAAGAAATGAATATTCGTGTTTCGCAAGATAATGTATTAGGTTCTTCAATGAGTATGCAAGGATTATCGGGCGAGAATGTAAAAATATTGATTGATGGAGTTCCTGTAGTGGGAAGAATGAATGGAAACATTGACTTGACTCAAATAAATTTGAACAACATTGAGAGAGTAGAAATTGTAGAAGGTCCTCTTTCTGTGAATTATGGAACCAATGCTTTAGCTGGAACTATTAATTTAATAACCAAAAAGTACAAACAAAATTTTGGCGCAAGAGCCGAAGCGTATTACGAAACAATAGGTCAATATAACTTTAGTGGAAGTGTTGATTTAGCAGTAAAAGGTCACTATAGCTCTTCCGTTTTGATTTTTTTTGGAGTTATAATCTTCGATCTTCTCAAAATAGTATTTTGTATTTGACAATATGATTCCTGACTAAATAACCGTGTCCCATTTCAAGGGTTTAATTCCTTTTTGTATTAATTTTTGTTGGGTGTTACTATCAAATGAATCAAGAATATTTGTAAATCGAATGGAGTTCGATTTTAACATTAAATCATAGGCTTGATTTAATAATCCATCAATCTCTTTTACCTTTGAGCTTTGCGAAAAAATTAATCTAAATGCTTTTACATTTTGTATGTTACCTATTGAAGATATATTTTGAAGTCTCGAATTATTATCCACAACAATTTTTTTCAATTTTCTTAGCCTTGATAAATCTGGAATGGAAGTCATTTTTGACATTCCCTCAAACTCAATCTGCTCAAGATTTTCTAAAGAATTTAAAAACTCATAACCTGGAATTTGTCTTACCCTGCTAAATTCTATTTCTTTTAAACTCTTTAAATTTGATATAGAATCTAAACTTTTATAGCTCCCAAAAAGCAAACTTAATCTTTCAAGGTTTTTTAATTCGGACAAAAAATCAAGATTAGCAAGTTTGACACCTCTTAAAGTTAATTTCTTTAGGTTTGTTAAATGTTGTAAATTATCAAGAACTTTTTTCATACCATCATTATAAAACACCTCTAAATTTTTAAATCGTTTTATATGTGAAATATTGATTGAAATAGACTTTGTTTCTCCTAAAAACAAAAATGATAGTTTGTTGGAAATATTATTGAGAAAATCAAAATTTGAAATATGGAAAATACCGATACTTAATTCTTCTAAATTTTTTAGCAAAGATAAGCTCTCTATGTTTTTACAATCACTTATGCAGTCTGCAAAAAACCTTGTTGTAGAGGGTATATATTGCAAAAATCCTAAATCGCATTCTTCACTGTAGTGCCCATAAACTCTTATCCCAACATTAGGTCTTTTAAGTAATAGGTGTCTTTCTATATTTTTCCAAGTATTAATGTCTTTTACTGGCTCAACAAACTGTATTACAGATAAGTTTTCAACCTTTGAGAGGGCTTTGATTTCTCGTTTTGTAGCATTTATATCAAGTCCATATCTGCCGCTCCTTTTATCAATTACCTCAATACTCATAGTGCTTTTTTATAAATGTAAAAAAAAGTTCTACTCTACCCAATCCGCATAAAACATGTTGGTTTCTCTTGTTCCTCCGTTATCTCTATTGGATGAAAACACGAGTTTCGTTCCGTCAGGCGAGAACATTGGGAAAGAATCAAAAGCTTCGTCATAGGTGATCTGTTCCAATCCAGATCCATCTAGATTTATCATAAATAAATTGAAAGGGAATGATTTTGTTTTGTGGTTTGAACTAAAAATCACTTTTTCTCCTGATGGGTGGAAAAATGGCGCCCAATTTGCGCCTCCTAAATTAGTAATTTGCTTCATGTCACTTCCATCTACGTTACACACAAATAATTCCATTGCTGTAGGCTGTACCAGTCCTTTTGCTAACAAATCTTTGTATTCTTTCTTTTCCAATTCAGTCCTTGGGCGAGAAGCTCTGAAAATCAACTTTGTTCCATCTGGTGAGAAAAAAGCACCTCCATCATATCCTAATTCCGTAGTTACTTGCTTGATGTCACTTCCATCAATTTTCATTGTGTACAGTTCCAAATCTCCCGAACGGTCTGACGTAAATACGATTAAATCGCCTTTTGGCGACACAGTCGCTTCTGCATCATATCCTTCTCTAAAAGTTAATTGCTTTTTCAAATTTCCTTTCAAATCTGCTACAAAAATATCGAACGAATTATAAATCGGCCAAACATATTTTTCTCCTCTTGGCGGCTCCACAGGACAGGCCGAATCTGCCAAATGAGTGGAGGCATAAATTATGGTAGAATCTCCCGGCATGAAATAACTGCATGTTGTTCTCCCCAGTCCTGTACTGACTAATTGTGGAATAGTTCCGTCACTCAAATCTTGATCAATTGGCATGGTGTAAATCTGGTCGCATTCCGCTCCCCATTTGTCATATTTAGTCTGAAAAACAAGACTTTTATTGTCAAAACTCCAATAAGCCTCCGCATTGTCTCCGCCAAAAGTAAGTTGCTTTATATTAGCCAAATGTACCTCTTCTTTTGGTTCTTCCCATTTTTCTGATGCTCCAGAATAAGCATCACCACCTTCTTTATTTTCACTACACGCAAATAAAGTTAAAAGCGCTATCCCAGTTATAAATGTTTTCATTTTTATAAATTAATTTTTACAAAAATAAGGATTTGATTTCGGTCAAAATATATGCTGTGTCATAAAATTATAAAAAAGGGTTTTTTACTTTTGTAATAAATAATTACAAAAAAATGAAAAATCTAATTGTATTAATTTCTCTATCAATTTTAGGGGGATGTTCACAAATTTCAACTGAAAAAAAACCTGTTTCTTTAATAGAAGAATACAAAACAGACGTTACATTCTTAGCAGATGATGCTCTTGAAGGGCGAGAAGTAGGTACACCTGGTGAAATAAAAGCGGCAAACTACATTGCCGAAAGAATGACTAAAATAGGATTAAATCCAATTGGAGATAACGATACGTATTTTCAGGTTTTCACACGAAAAAACACGAAAAATCCTCACGGAGACGAAGAGCAATCAAACATTGACTCGATAAACGGAAAAGTAATAGAAGGAAGAAATGTAGTTGGGTTTTTGGATAATGGAGCTGAAAAAACAATTGTAATTGGCGCGCATTACGATCATTTAGGCTACGGAGATGAAGGTTCCTTAGCAGATAGTGCTGGGCAAATTCATAACGGAGCAGACGACAATGCAAGTGGAGTGGCGGCAATGCTAGGATTAGCAACAAAATTCAAGAAGAAAAAAATTAAAACAAATATGTTGTTTATCGCTTTTACTGGCGAAGAAAAAGGCCTGTGGGGGTCTAATTTTTTTGTAAAAAACTCTCCTATTCCAGCCTCTGACATGGCTTATATGATAAATATGGATATGGTTGGAAGGTTAGATTCAAACAAAAGATTAGCAGTTTATGGAATTGGAACTTCTCCTCTTTTTAAACCTGCATTAGACACTTGTAATACCTTTGGATTCCAATCTAAATTTGATTCCTCGGGTGTTGGTCCATCCGATCACACTTCATTTTATTTAGAAGACGTGCCTGTACTTCATTTTTTTACAGGACAACACAAAGATTATCACAAACCAACTGACGATACAGAGTTTATCAATTTTAAGGGAATAGAAATGGTAGCAGATTACATTGAGTCTATTATTGTACTTCTAAACACACACGACTCTATTCCATTTACAAAAACGAAAGAAAAAACGAATAAAACTCGCGCTTTTAAAGTAACACTTGGGGTAATTCCTGATTACCTGTTTGATGGAACCGGAATGAGAATTGACGGAGTAAAACAAGATAGGCCTGCATCAAATGCTGGAATAGAAAAGGGAGATATTGTTAAAAAAATGGGGGATTTTGAAGTAAAAAACATGAACGATTATATGGATTGCTTGTCAAAATTTGAGGAAGGAGTGAGCATCCTAGTGGAAGTTGATAGAAAAGGAACTCTGCTTAATAAAAAAGTGACATTTTAAAAACCTCTTGTTTTTAGTAACTTAACGCCAAAATTTGCGTATCCAGCAAAGTATGGAAGCCCTAAAAAATTTCATTTTTTTGGTTCTTGCTGGATTTATCTTTTTATTTCCACAAGAATCTTTCGCAAATTGCCTTAATGTCACTCCCTCATTTTCGTCTTCAAGAACGTCAATTTGTGGGGTGGGTCCTCACGTCATTAATTTCACAAACACCTCAACAGGAGTTAATTCAAATACAGCTGGGTATCAATGGTATTTGAATGGAAATCAATTCGCTAATACAACAGGAATAGGGAATTCTGTGTCTGATACAATAACGATAATTGGAATCTATAATTACACTTTAGTAGCTTATGATACTGCTAATTTCTGTACTGATACCGCTTTCTTCTCTGTTACAATAACAGAAAGACCTCTCTCAGCTTTCAGCTTTCCTGTCGGTCCACTTTGTCCTAATTCACCTATTTCTTTTACAAATAATTCCACGAACACAGTTCCTGGAACTCGCTATTTGTGGAGATTTGGAGACGGAACAACCGATACTTCGCAAAATCCAACTCATTCGTACGGCAGAGGAGGAAATTTCACTGTCAGCTTTCGTGTTTTCAATTCTGACAGTTGCTCGGCAGGCTCCAACCAAATGATCTCAATTTTAAACACGCCAAACATTAATATTTCTGGAGATGATGGGGATGGAAATACATTTAGATGCCTTAATGCTATTGATACAGTATCGCAAGAAACGGTTACTTTTTTCAATAATTCTGCTCCAGGAATAACTTACACTTGGGATTTTGGAGACGGATCACCAACCGTGACGCAAACCTCAGCAACTTCTCCTGATACTGTTATTCATAAGTTTACTTCCTACGGGACTTTTCCTGTGGTTTGTTCCGCAATTGATTCTAACGGATGTCTCTACACAGATACTGTATTTGTGGTTTTTGACAAATTTATTTCAGCCTCTTTCTCTGTGCCTTTGGCAAATATTTCTGGATGCGCTCCGCATGTTGTTACGCCAATAAATGTGTCAATTAATGCAACAAGATACGAATGGGATTTTGGAGATGGTTCGCCCATAATTAACACAACTGATTTGAGCTCTCCTTCTTATACTTATGACAGTACAGGAACTTATTACATTAGACTAAGAGCAATAAATGATTGTGGTTTTTCTGTTTCAACAGTCGGGCCAATAACTGTAGCAAGATCTCCAGAAATTGATTT
>JBDMYC010000173.1:0-3136 GCA_039770535.1 Flavobacteriales bacterium | reverse complement strand
TTTGTAAATGTGGGATACGAAAAAGACGCATTTCTTCATTACTCTGATTTGGGAGCAAATTATAAGTCCTTTGAAAAAGCAGCTAAAATTGCTTTCAATGGAACCCCAAAATTTGATTTCCCTATCCAAAAAGAAATAGAAAAGCACGGAAAAATCAAAGACTGTGTTTCCTCTAACCAAAAAATGTTGGTGCAAATCACCAAAGAACCAATTTCATCTAAAGGACCCAAAGTAACTACAGAAATAACACTACCTGGAAGATACCTAGTCCTGATTCCTTTTTCTGATAAGGTATCAGTTTCGCAAAAAATAGATGACCAAGAGGAAAAGAATAGGTTAGTCAGACTTATTGAGAGCATACGTCCGAAGAATTTTGGTGTAATAATAAGGACTGTTGCACAAACAAGAAAAGTTGCTGAACTAAACGAGGACCTTCAAGAATTAACAGAGAAATGGGAGTCAATTTACACGAAAGCAAAAGATGTTTTGCCTCCGAAAAAAATTCTAGGTGAAATCAACAAAGCTTCTGCAATAGTTCGTGATTTACTCAACGAAGATTTCAATTCCATCATAGTGAATGACAGTGTTATGTTCGTTCAGTTAAAAGAATACATTGGAAGGATTGCTCCTGACAAAACCAAAATAATCAAATTACATAAAAATAATGTTGACATTTTTCAGCATTATGGCATTCACAAGCAAATCAAAGCAAGCTTTGGAAGAAAAGTGGATATGCCAGGTGGAGGTTATTTAATAATAGACCATGCAGAAGCAATGCATGTTATAGATGTAAATAGCGGAAATCGAAGAGGAAAAGAAAATGATGCTGAAGCAAACGCTTTGCAAGTCAATTTGGATGCGGCTGAGCAAGTTGCTCGTGTGCTGCGCTTGAGAGATATGGGTGGAATCATTGCAGTGGATTTCATTGATATGTACAACAAGGAAAACAACATGAAGTTGTACAAATTCCTTAAAGACAAAATGAGCACAGATAGGGCTAAACATAACCTTATTCCTCCGACAAAATTTGGTGTAATAGAAATCACCAGACAAAGATTGAGACCAGAAACCTCAATCGAAACTGCTGAAAAATGCCCTACTTGCCATGGTACTGGAGAAGTTCAAGCAGCAATTTTAATTACAGATCAAATAAAACATGCAATTGAGCATGCAGATAAATCGAAAGGTTTAAAACTATTGGTTCATCCATTTGTTGAAGCTTATTTTAAAAAAGGTTTAATTTCGAGGCAATTAAAATGGTTTTTGAAATACAAAAAATGGATTAAAATAGAAGGTGAAACATCCAAGCATTTGCTGTTTTTCAAATTAATGAATAACAAAGGAGAAGAAATTGGTCAGTAGCCATTTTTTTCAAAGAAAAAAACATAAAGCTTTCAGCAACTTTTAGTTAATTAAACACGTATTGTTTATAAGATAGAAAAGAGATTCAATTTTGGAAAACATTATTGAGTATCTTGACTGTAATTAAATACTCGTTTTCAGTATCTTACCGTACTACTAAATTAACTAATTGATGAAAGCACTCAACCTACTAATTCTTGCAAGTCTTATTACCTTTCTGTGCACTTGTAAAAAAGAAGACAATACTATATCTGGAAATACAGCACCCAATTACTACGGAGTGCCAACTATCAAAGTAAAAAACTACGTCAATAGACTTTTTATAGATCTCTCAGGCAGAGAGCCTCTTGACTCTGAAATGGACTCGGTTGTAAGTCTATTAGAGGCAAACAACTTAGATTTCCCAACCAGAGAAGCGGTAGTAAAAAGCCTTCAATTTGATACAAACCCACAACCAAACGGAGACAATTTTAATCAATTATTCTATTTAAATTTATATGGGTTGCAAAAAGCTAGATTCTTGGAGGGAGTTCCGGATGACGGAATCAAGCAAGAAAAAAACACCCTAGAATCTCAAGCAAGAGCCGATTCATTGATAGGAGATGTTTTGGGTTACAACTGGAAAAAACAACAAGCCATGATATATGGCGATATATTATCCTCTGATACAGCTCTCAGAAATGGAAGTATTACATTTAACGAGATGTGTAGAAGAATGTGTTACAACCCAATTTATGACATTATCAACATGAACTCATTCAATTATGTGAATGCAGTTTTTGACAATAACCTTTATAGATTTCCAACAACTCAAGAGTTTACATCTGCATACAACATGGTAGAAAGTGATTTAGCAGACATTGTACTCGGACAGCCAGGCGGAAGTAAATATGACTTTTCTAAAATAATTACAAGTAGCCTTGAGTTCAATAACGGAACTGTGACTTGGATCTACCGATCATTTTTAAGTAGATTCCCAACCACCAGCGAATTATTTAATTATTCGCTTCATTATGAGACCAATGGTGACATTGCTTATCTTATTAGAGAAGTAATGAAAACTGACGAATACGCAAATTTTTAAATAAAACATTTTATGAAAATTAACCAAATAGCAATTGTAGCTGCAGCACTTCTTTTTTCTGTGATCAGCTGTAAAAAAGAAACTATTGACGACAAAGTATTCCAAGTGGACAATGTGAATCTTTACTCGTCAGCATCTTCAAAGTTGAAAGAAAAAACTGAAAGCCAGTGGATAGCAGTAGTATACACTAACATTTTTCAGCAAGCACTATCTGCAAGCGATATTTACCGTGCAGGACAATGTATAACCTCTATTGGTGACAAGGAACTAGCACGGGAAGTTATTATCAGTAATTTTATGAATAGTACAGCTCCGGCTCCAGCTATTCCGTCCAATGCAGATATGCGGAACGACATAGATAAATTTGTGAAAGAGGCCTATGAAAGATTTTTGATCAGAAGGCCAACAGAAGGCGAGAAACAGTATTTCAGAAATGAAATAACTAATGATCCCCTGAGATCAGCAGAGATTGTTTATTTCTCCTTTGCACTATCAAACGAATACTTATTTTATTAAGGATAAAAAACAGCTCTATTATGAAAAGAAGAGAATTTTTGAAAAAAGCTACACTTACAACTGCAGGTGCTTTTGTAGCCCCATACATTTTGCCTAGCGGTAGACTTTTTGCTCCGACAGGATCGCAAATAGCACCACACGTAGTTCTTGTTATGTATGCTGGAGGTATTAGAA
>JBDMYC010000172.1:0-2629 GCA_039770535.1 Flavobacteriales bacterium | reverse complement strand
ATTCAACACAAAGGTTTCTTCTCTTAAAGAAAATGAAATAACAGTAGAAAACGGCACAAAACTAGAAAGTGATTTTACAATAATTGCTACAGAAGCAAGCAGTTTGATTTCTAACTTGAAAAACCAACCTACAGAATGGAAATCTTGTGAAACGTTTTATTTTGAGACATCTACAAAAGTTATAAATAAGAAATTAATAGGGTTGATTCCACAGAAAGGAACTCTGATAAATAACATTTTTTACCACACCAGCCTAGATTCAGTTGCAAAACCAGCCAAAGAATTACTATCGGTCACGGTAATTGATTCGCAAGGTCTGGCTGGCGAAAAATTAAAAGAACGTGTGATTGAGGAATTGAAAAAGTATTGTGGAATAGATAATTGTCATTTTGTAAAACAGTACTCGATCCCAATGGCATTGCCAAATCTTGATGATTTAGATTATGAAATGTTGCCTTCAGAAACGCATTTAACAAACACTCTTTTTCTTGCTGGAGATACCCAACTTAACGGTTCTCTTAATGCAGCAATGATTTCGGGTGAAAGAGCTGCACTTGCAGTAATTAATGCTATTAATAAATAACTTTTAGTTAGTCTTTTTTTTCCTTAATTTTGTTTGATTCTATCAAGTGATTTATTATTTCTTGAGAGTCGATTTTTCTTGCAAATAAACTGTTTGATTCTTCAAGAATTTTCAAGTCTGAATGACCCAATACAGCTGGTCCTCCGCCTTTTCCATTTTCCCAATCTATGTAGCGCAAGTTATCGTTCACGATTGTATCCACAAAAGGTGAATCCATCAAAATAGTTTGAAAATACATTTCTTCTGGGCAAAATGTATAGCGAAATCTCTGGTGAAATTTCGGGTTTGAAGCCTCAAAATCAATGACATATTTCAAAGCTTTTCTTGGTAAAGTCCAGTAGGTACTTCCTCCATAAAGTTCTTCTTTCAGGTTTATTTTCCGTTTTACTCTGATTAGAAGTTGTATTTTTCTTATCAAAGCATGAATTTTTTCTCCTGTTTTTGTTTTTGCATCAAACCAATCATAGAAACTGTAATAATGAAACCTTCCCATTCCGCCATCAAGGTGCCACAATTTCATTGCAGGCATTTTTTCGTAATCTAGGTAGCAAATCTCCTTGCTTTTATTCTTTTCTAGCAATTCATCAAAAGACTTTTTGTTTTTAATCGGAAAATCTTGTCCGGTAATCAAATGAAAAAGAGTGTTTTCTGGATTATTTAAAGCGATTTTACTGAGAGATAAATAAGATTGCAAATGATTGAATCCACCCCAGTTTACTTTCATTGGTGCTTCTGCTATCCTCACATTTTCTTTTTGACGAAATCCTTGTAATTGCTTGTCAGAAATTTTACTTTTTCCATCAATATGCACGTAGATATTAAAATCACTGTCAAACTGATCGATCAATGTGTGAAGTTGATCAAAATCTTTGTAGGCAGTGATGAGAAGTGCATGTTTCATTCGTTATTCTACTTAGGATTTAATACTATTCAGCTGTAAATCTATAGAGAATAAAAGTAGTTTTTTTTGAGGCAAAGAGCAAGCTGATTCAAATTATTGAAATAGCTTTTTTGTTATTTCATTTTAATCAACAACAAGAAGCCGCATCTCCATTTTGGATAGAAGAAGTGAAAGGAATACTTCCTCCACAGCCTTCAAAAATGCCGTAATGAGTATCCCAAGTTCCGTAAAAATCGAAATATTTTTTGAATCTTGTTTTGTGCAACATGTTGTAAGAATTTCCGCAAACTGTTACTATTTTTCCTTTCGGGAAATAGTGACCGTTATCCAGTAATAATCCTAATTCTTCCTCAGGAACTCCTCCTTTGTAGGCCACAGCTTGTCCGTAATCTTCACAATCCGATTCTAATCCATCAATTTTCCAAAGCCTGTAAGTAACAGAGTAAAATTTAATGTCTCCCACCAATTCTTCTACTTCTTCGTTTTCTATGGTAATCGGTTTGTCTTCAATAGCTCTAGGGTCTGTAAATCCTGCTTTTTTTGCTACATTCAAGAAGTCATTCCAGTACAAAGCTCCACTCAAACATTCTCCCCAAAGCACTTTGTCATCTTGTAAATATTGTGGAATTCTCATGTCGCTATACACATCAGAAAAGTACATTTCTCCACCTGGTTTTAGCAATTCATAAGCATCTTTCAATACTTTGTGTTTGTCTGTAGCCAAGTTTATTACACAATTAGAAATTATGACATCAAACGAACCTTTTTCAAGATTCAGTTCGTCCAATTTCTCTATGTTTCCTTTTATAAATTCTACGTTCGACTTTTTGTAACCAAATTTTTCTCTGTGGTATTCTATTCCGTCATTGGCAACTTTTAGTTGCTCATCTGTCATATCTACCCCAATCACATAACCGTTTTCACCCACAAGTTTTCCAGCAATGTAACAATCACGTCCACTTCCAGAACCTAAATCCAAGATTCTTAATCCTTCTACAGCACTTGGAATAGTGAGTCCACAACCGTAATATTTAGAAGTAACTTCGTTCGAAATTAAATTCAAAGCTTCCAAAATATGTTTGGGTGGCTTTGTTAAAGTGCAACAAGCATTTGTTTTCAAATCTTCTGAGTGTTGCAATTCTTTT
>JBDMYC010000171.1:0-4668 GCA_039770535.1 Flavobacteriales bacterium | reverse complement strand
TACCATTAACTGAGTAGAGTTTTCAATATCTCTATATTCATTACTCTTGGTTTGGAACGCAATTTGAAGTCGTATTTGTTGTTATTTAGTAGCATAAAGAAAATTTCAATGAAAAAAACGTCACTTATATTACTCTTTGTTCTCTCTTTTGGGCTTCATTCTTTTGCGCAAGATCGCAGGGTGGATGTGCTTGAATTACTCTACGAGCAGAAGAATTACAGAACTATTGTGAGGAAAACAAAAAGGTTGATCAGGAAAAAGGGATATTCCGATAATGAGCTGGTTCACTTGTTTCAAGCTGCTGCTTTGGCTCAGCTTGCACAAGACAAACGTTATTTTCGTTCTCATCCTGAGGCGATCGAAAATTCAGTAGTTGCCTATTCTAATTATTATGAATTAGACAAAGAGCATGGTTTTGTTCAGAAAGAATCGGTATTGCTAGGTGACTTGAAAACAATTTACAAATCGGTAAAGAAAGTCTCTATTCCTTCTGAGGCTTTTGCTTATGTTATGAATACCAATCCCGAGCTTGCTGTCACCAGCAAGAAAAAGGTGATTGTGGTGAAAACTAAAGTAGCAGAAAGAGTAAGTTATCCAGATAATTTTGATGCGAAAGAAGTGGATACAGTTTGTGAAATAGCAGCTTTATCAGCCGAAGACAAAATGATTGGCTATGCAAAAAAATTTATAGGAGTTCCCTATGTTTATGGAGGAACTGGAGATGGAGGTTTTGATTGTTCAGGCTACACGCAATACATTTTAAATAAGCATGGGCATGAGGTTCCAAGAAGTGCGAGAACTCAGATGAGCAAGACAGAGCCTATTAAGGTTAAGCGAGCAAAAAAAGGTGATTTGATTTTTTTCTCCAATCGAAAAAAGAAAAGTCACATTACACATGTTGGTCTAGTAATCTCTGAAGAGGGGGAGAACTTAACAATGATTCATGCATCTAGCAGCCGAGGAATAATGATTACGGATGTATCGACAAATACCTACTGGAAGCCAAGACTGGTCGCAGCAGGAAGACCAAAAAAAAAGAGCCATGGTGCACAATAAACTGAAGGATTTTCAAATCATATTAGCTTCCAAATCTCCCAGGAGACAGGAATTGTTGAAAGGATTAGGATTAGAGTTTGAAATCCGAACCAAAGAAATAGAAGAGGTGTTTCCACCTGCTTTATTCAAAGAAGAAATAGCAGTTTACTTGTCCAATTTGAAAGCCAAAGCTTTTGAAAAAGAACTGAAAGAAAATGAGTTAGTTATCACTTCGGATACAATTGTTTGGAACGAAAACCAACAATTGGGAAAGCCTAAAGATAAGAGTGAAGCTATCGAAATGTTACAATCATTATCAGGAAAAAGTCACGAAGTAATTACAGCTGTAACGTTAATGACCAAAACCAAAACTCACAGTTTTTACGAAACGACAAAAGTGTTTTTCAAAGAATTATCCATTGAAGAAATAGAATATTACATTGATAATTATCAACCTTACGACAAAGCAGGATCTTACGGAATTCAAGAGTGGATTGGGTTTGTAGGAATCCCAAAAATTGAAGGTGATTATTTTAATGTGGTGGGATTGCCTCTCAATCGATTGAATTTAGAGTTGGGGAAATTTATTTCTAACCCTGAATAGGCGTGCAAATTTCAATGATAAACCCATTTATATCTCTCACATAACCCACTTTTTGTCCCCAAGGTTTGGTAACGGTTTCTTCTAGAAGTTCAGCTCCGTTTTTTATCGCATTTTCCATCACTTCTTCTACGTTTGAAGTGGAGAAAGCCAATTCAATCCCAAAAGGTTTTTCGCTTAATTTACTTTGTGTAAATCCTTTTTTGAAATTAGAATTTCCAAGTTCAATATTAGCAAAAGCCAAAGTGGTTGCTCCAGAAATAATTTCTCCATAATCATTTTCTGGAGTGACGAATTTTTGCTCAAATCCAAAAGCTTTTTTATAAAACTCTATTGTTTCCGGTACGTCTGAAACGTAAAGGATGGTGTAGGCGAATTGAATGTTCATTGTTGCTGAGTTTTGGTGTTAACTGATTTTACTGTGGTTATTATTTCTTTTGATTTATTAGGATTTGTGTTTTTAGAAAAATATCCCACAGATACAAGGTAATTAAATACAATAAATACAACAATGACAAGTTCAATAATAAATAATTGCAAATATTTTGGAGTAATCTTTTGAAGAAGTATGTCTACAATAAAACAACTTATTGAAGTTAGTATTAACAAGATGATAATAAAACTGCTAATACCGAACATATCTGTAGTATCAGAATAAAAGTAAATTGAATAGCCGATTAAGTATAAACTAAAAGCGTTAAGTGGTGAGAGTTTATATCGCAGTTTATTTGACATTTTATTGAATAGAAGTTTCTTTTCATAAATATAAAAATTAAAAGTAATACCTTAGAAATATGAATACAAAAGAAGAAATAATACAAAATTGGCTTCCAAGATACACAGGAATTCAATTAGAAGAATTTGGAGAATATATATTATTAACCAATTTTAAAAACTACGTAAAGCTCTTTGCAGAAATGTCTGGAGCTGAGATAAAAGGAACAACAAATGCAATGCCTAATGCTACTGCAAACGGAATTACCATCATTAATTTTGGGATGGGAAGTGCCAATGCGGCAACCATAATGGATTTATTGGGAGCCATTTCACCCAAAGCAGTTTTATTCCTCGGAAAATGTGGAGGACTCAAAAAGAAAAATAAATTAGGAGATATTATTTTGCCAATTGCAGCAATTAGAGGAGAAGGAGCATCAGACGATTATTTTCCGCCAGAAGTACCCGCTTTGCCTTCGTTTAATTTACAAAGAGCTGCCAGTCATGTAACTCGTGAAGCAGGGTTAGATTATTGGACAGGAACTGTTTATACTACAAACCGAAGAGTTTGGGAACACGATATAGATTTCAAAGAGTATTTGATTCAAATACGAGCAATGGCAATTGATATGGAAACGGCTACGGTATTTAGTGTAGGATTTGCAAACCAAATTCCTTGCGGAGCTTTGTTGTTGGTTTCGGATCAACCCATGACACCTGACGGAGTAAAAACAGATAAAAGTGATTCGGCTGTAACCACTAATTTTGTAGAAAAGCATATGCAAATAGGAATTGACACGCTTCTGGAATTGAAAAGCAAAGGAAATTCGGTTCGTCATTTGAGGTTTGATTAAATTTTATAAATCATTTTTAATTTATAAATTTCAATTTAACTAAATTTGTGACCATTTAAAAATAAAAACAAAATGCCACAAATTTCTGACAAAGCGATTCAAATGCCTGAATCACCTATTCGTAAGTTAGTTCCATTTGCAGAAGGAGCTAAAAAAAGGGGTACGAATGTATTTCATTTGAATATTGGTCAGCCCGATATCAAAACACCAGAAGTGGTGATGGAGAAGATAAAAAACATTGATCGAAAGGTGATTGAGTACAGTCATTCTGCTGGTTACGAGTCGTATAGAAATAAATTGGCTGCTTACTACACCAAGAATGATATTCCGGTAAGTCCTGAGCATATTATGATTACAACTGGCGGGTCAGAAGCTCTGCTTTTTGGAATGCAAGTATGCTTGAATCCTGGAGACGAAGTAATTATTCCTGAGCCTTTTTATGCTAATTACAATGGATTTGCCTCGGCAAGTGGAGTGAATGTAGTTCCCGTAACTTCAAGAATTGAAGATGGATTTGCACTTCCACCTGCACAAGATTTTGAAAAACTAATTACTACAAAAACTAAGGCAATTGTAATTTGTAATCCTGCAAATCCAACTGGGTATGTGTATTCTAGAGAAGAATTAAATGTGTTGAGAGACTTGGTTAAAAAGCACGATTTATTTCTGTTTTCAGATGAAGTATACAGAGAGTTCTGTTATGGTTCAACTCCTTTTTCAGTGCTAAATTTGGAAGGAATAGAAGAGAACGTAATAATGATTGATTCCGTATCGAAACGATACAGTATGTGTGGGGCGAGAATTGGCGCAATTGTTACTAAAAATAAATCGCTTATTGCAAATGCACTTAAGTTTGGTCAAGCCAGATTGAGTCCACCCACACTAGGACAAATTGCAGGAGAAGCAGCATTGGATACGCCACAATCTTATTTTGATGAAGTACAAGTAGAATACCAAAAGCGAAGAGACATTGTAGTTGCAAGACTCAATAATATGGCAGGAGTAATTTGCCCAAAACCAAAAGGAGCGTTTTATGCCATAGCTCAATTACCAGTAGACAATGCAGAGAAATTCTGCCAGTGGTTGTTAGAGGAGTTTTCTCACGAAGGAAACACGGTAATGTTTGCCCCAGCCGCAGGGTTTTATTCATCTAAAGGAATGGGGACCAAAGAAATTAGAATCGCTTATGTATTGAATGAAGTAGATTTGAACAAAGCAATGGATTGCTTGGAAGTGGCTTTAAAACAATATAATAGTTAACCACAAATAGATTTTTAATCAGACAAAGCCATCCGCTAACTGCGAGATGGCTTTTTTTATATCAATTTAATAAGTGCGTCTCTAGTTTCTTGTAGTTCCTGTATTTGAGCCTCAATTAGACTTAGTTTTTTCTGGAAGGCCTTTGATTTATTTGGACACTCATCTGGTGATGCGTTCTTTTGGTCAATTAATTCCTTGCACTCC
>JBDMYC010000170.1:0-8555 GCA_039770535.1 Flavobacteriales bacterium | reverse complement strand
GTGAATGCTGCAGGAGATGAATTGGCATTTGAACCAAAATCATTTAAAGGTGAAAAAGCAGCCGGAAATGGCGAAGTTGTGAAAAAAGATGGTCACAGTTTTTCATACACAAGCACAAGACCTTACGATTCTAGATTTGATAACTCTGAATTAATCGTGAAATACATTGCAAAAAAAGGAGACAAGGAAAAGTTAAATGACAAAACTCCAAAAATTGCTGATGCACTTATTATTACTCCACAACTAATCATGAATGATGACAAAGTGGTAATGGAAGAGGTTTCGATTGTACGAAGTGAAAAAAAATCTACAAAAGCAGTTATTAACTTTGATAAAGCCAAAAGTAAGCTTAAAAAAGGTGAAGCTAAAGATGCTGACGTAATCGCATTCGAAAACTTTATAGTTACTGCAAACTCTAACAACAAAATCAAATTTGACAAGATTGACATACTTTCATACGCATCTCCAGAAGGAGAAACTGACAGAAACGCAAACTTGGCATCTGACAGAGGAATTACTGCTGAAAAATACTTGATGGATGCAAACACAAGATTGGGAATGAACTTAACTCCTGCCTTAATCTCTAAATTACCAAAAGGAGAAGACTGGGATGGATTGAAAGAATTAATATCTAAAAGCAACCACCCTGACAAAAATATTATTGTAGCAGTTGCAGAGATGGAAAGAGACCCTATCAAAAGAGAAGAAGAAATCAAAGCTCTTTCAACTACATACAGGTTCTTAGACAAAGACATCTTCCCTCAATTAAGGAGGTCGCAAATGGTTCTTACCTACACTGAATATGGTTTTTCTGACGAAGAATTTATTGCAACTTCTAAGTCAAATCCTGCTAGTTTGACTACTGATGAATTGTTATTCACTGCAGAACTTGCAAAAACTGAAGACGAAAAATTGAGATTGTACAAAGAAGCAATCAAAAAAGGAGATAACGACTGGAGATCATTGTCAAATGCAGGAGCAGTTCTTTATAACAAAGGAATGGTTTCTGAAGCAAACGAAATGTTCACAAAAGCATACGCAGCAGAGAAGAACTCAATTACTAGCAACAACATGGGAGTCGTAAAAAGACAAGCTGGAGACATTGCTGGAGCGGTTGAAATGTTCCAAAATGCATCTGCAAATGCCGAAGCTGCAAACTACAACATGGCACTGATTAACATCAAAAAAGGAGAATACAGCAAAGCAATTTCAAACATGGGCGAAGGAAATACTTACAACAAGGCATTGGCTCAGACATTGAATAGAGATTATGCAGCAGCAACAAAATCTTTGATGAATTCTGACCAAGCAAACACAGCTCAAGGACTTTATTTGAAAGCAATTATTGCTGCAAGACAAGGAAATGAAAGTGAAGTAATTTCAAGCTTAACTAGCTCAATTGCAAAAGATGCAGCAATGAGAACAAAAGCTAAAAACGACAGAGAATTTATCAAATACTTTGAAAACGTAGCTTTTACAGGTTTGTAAAATAAAAACAAAAAGTAAATTTAAAACGGTATCATTTACAAATGATACCGTTTTTTTTATTTGAGGTTGTAAGTAATAAAACTAAGCCCGTTTATAAATCATGCAAGTAGATGTAATCATTCCAGCATTTAACGAACAGAACTCTATTGGTTCGGTAATAAGTGACATACCAAAAGAGTTGGTTCGAGACATTATTGTTGTTGACAATAACTCAAGTGACGAGACTTCAATCAATGCTAAAAATGCTGGAGCAACTGTACTCAAACAACCTATGCAAGGTTATGGCAATGCATGCCTCAAAGGAATCGAATATGCAACAAACAAAAAAATTCAACCGGATGTAATCGTATTTCTAGATGCTGACTATTCAGACTTTCCGCAAGAAATGAACTTACTCCTGAACAAAATATGGAAGGGAGCAGACATGGTAATTGGAAACCGAGTAAAAGAAAAACGTGAAAAAGGATCCATGACCATTCCTCAAATTTTCGGAAATTGGCTAGCTTGTAACCTCATGAGCATAATATATGGTTATCGCTATCGGGACTTAGGGCCTTTCCGAGCTATTAAGTTTTCTAAACTTCAAGAAATAGGTATGGTAGACCAAACTTATGGATGGACTGTAGAAATGCAAGTGAAAGCACTGAAATTAAAACAAAACGTACAACAAGTAGATTTGAGCTACCGCAAAAGGATAGGAAAATCTAAAATATCTGGGACCATAAAAGGAAGTATACTTGCCGGATACAAAATAATCACCACGATATTTAAATACAAATAACTATGAATTTAGCCATAATTATCATTTACAGTTTATTTTCGCTATTCATTATCAGCTATAGTATTGTTCAACTGAGCTTGGTCTTTTCTTATTTGAAAAACAGAAAAAAAATTGCAGAGCACCTTGTAGAATTTGCGGATACAGATGAAATTCCAATGGTTACTGTGCAGCTTCCAGTTTACAATGAATTATACGTAATAGAAAGATTAATAGACTGTTGTGCTCAGTTTAATTATCCTGCAGATAAGCTAGAAATTCAAGTTCTAGATGATTCTACAGACGAAACGGTAGAAATTATTTCAAAAAGAGTCGCTCACTGGAAAAACCAAGGAGTTGATATTCATCACATTCAAAGACCTGAGCGAGTTGGATTTAAAGCAGGTGCTTTGGATTATGGAATGAATATTTGCAAGGGAGAATTCATTGCTATCTTTGATGCCGACTTCGTTCCAGAAAAAGATTTTCTACTGAAAACTATCCCTTATTTCCAAGACCAAGAAATTGGCGTGGTACAAACCAGATGGGAACACATAAACAAAGAATACTCGCTACTTACTAAACTACAGGCATTTGCGCTTGATGCACATTTCAGTGTAGAACAAGGTGGACGAAATGCAGCAGGACATTTTATTAATTTCAATGGAACTGCAGGAGTGTGGAGAAAACTAGCTATTGAAGATGGTGGAGGTTGGAAAGCCGATACTCTTACCGAAGATCTAGATTTAAGCTACAGGTCTCAACTCAAGGGCTGGAAATTCTTATTCAAAGAAGAAATAGGGAGTCCCGCAGAATTGCCGGCAGAAATGAACTCGCTAAAAGCTCAACAATATAGATGGACGAAGGGAGCCGCAGAATGCACAGTAAAAAATTTGGCAAAAGTAATGAAGCATGATAAATACCACTTTTGGACAAAAATTAATGCAATTTTTCACTTGATGAATAGTTTTCTCTTCATAGCTATTTTTATCATTGCAATGCTCAGCATTCCGCTTTTTATTATAAAACAACAACACCCAGAATTGCAGACTTTTTTCAATTTTGCGACTATTTCGCTCTTTAGTTTTGCAGTAATTGGTGTGATGTATTTCACTTCTTTTGCCAAAAGTTACGACAACAAAGGAATCGCGTTTTTACATTTTATGTATTATTTCCCCCTGTTTTTAAGTTTCTCTATGGGATTGTCCTTCCACAACTCAATTGCAGTAATTGAAGGCTATGCAGGAAAGAAAACACCTTTTGTGCGAACCCCAAAATTCAACCTAAACAAAAAATCTGGAAACTGGAAAGGAACCGTGTACAGCAAAACAAAAATAAAATGGGTAACTATTGTGGAAGGGTTACTTTCCTCCTATTTCATTTACGGAATTTTCCTGTGTTTTTCTTGGGGAGATTACGGAATGTTGCCATTTTTCTTTTTGCTTTCTCTTGGTTTTGGAGTTATTTTCTCGCTTTCGCTCAAACATTCTATAAGAAGATAGGGCACGAGGTCAGAGTGAGAAGCGCACATTTTAGAAGACTTAAAACTTTGTGACATCCGAATTAATAATTTTTAAAAGAAGTTCAAAGCTCGAAAAAGCGAATACAGAAGTTCATAGACCTAATACTTCGTGCTTCTGCCTTCTAACTTCCAACCATTTTTGCCTACCTTTGTGATAAGATTAAAAAAATCATGTTCACAAAGCAACTTGCCCATTTATTGAAACACGAATTGATGATAGAAATGAAACAAAAACATTTCATCAGCTCCATTGTTTTGTATATAATTTCAACCATTTTCGTCTGCTCGCTTTCTTTTACTTCTATTGCTGAAACTAGTATTTGGAACGGATTATTTTGGATTATCATTTTATTCTCATTGACTAATGCCATCTCAAAATCATTCTTGAGCGAAAATTCTGACAAACAAATTTTCCTTTACACCTTGATAAACCCCAGAGTGTTGATCTTAGGAAAAATAATTTATAATCTACTGCTTTCTATTGCATTAGTTCTAGTTAGTTTTTTTGTTTTTAATTTCTTTATCCAATCAGATGGATTGGAAAATATGAATTATTCGCTTTTTCTGTTAGCTGTAGTTTTGGGAAGCACAAGCATTTCTTCCACTCTGACAATGGTGAGTGCCATCGCCAGCAAGACAAACAACAACATAGGGATTTTGTCTATTTTGGCCTTTCCTATTTTGATTCCCTCGCTCCTGCTATCCATTCAGTTTTCTAATCTTGCAATTTTGGGAGGAACCGCAGAAATGGCCTCGCAATTCATTGTGTTTTTATCCCTAATTAACCTGCTCATCATCATACTTTCTTTTTTATTATTTCCTTACCTTTGGAGGGAGTAGTATAAAAAACTCCAAAACACAAACCTGCCTGAAGGCAATCAGGTTTCAAACTCCAAACAATGGAGTCCTTGAAAATTTTGATGAAAAACTTTTAGATTAATTTAAAAAATGGAGAGCATAACAAAACATTGGTGGAAAGCATTAGCAGTAGTTTTACTGGTTTATACTTTTCTATTTTCATTTTTTGTTCCGCTTTCTCCTACTATAAAATCGGCAAGTCCCAGTTCATTAGAAATTGGAGAAAATACAGTTGTGTTGACGGGGTACAATACTGATTTTAAAAAAGAGGGGATTCTTTCAGCTTCTCTGGAATATGATAAGAAAACTCTGATTTGCGGGACAGATATCAAACAAATAAACGCCAATCAAATTGCTGTAAACTTCAATATACCCGATAGTTTACCATCCAAAGTATTGCATTTGAGATTATCTACAAGCAAGTTCAACTCATTCTCTCCTGAATTAATTAAAGCTTTTGGTATAACCGAAAATAAAGACACAAGCAATTTATGCATAATGAGTTTTCACAATTCCTCTGCAGAAATACTAGATATCCCAAACAGATTACAACTAAACGAAACCATAAGAAACTTAATGTTTCACGTACCCATGTGGTTTACCATGATGGTTATTTTATTTATTTCCTTTTTTTATTCTATCAAATACCTCAATACTTTTAATATTAAATACGACATCATAGCGCGAGAAGCTGTGAACATTGGACTACTCTTTGCCGTGTTGGGGCTGATAACAGGAAGCATTTGGGCGAAATTTACCTGGAGCGAGCACACAGATTTATTTACCACCAAAGGATGGTGGGTGAATGACGTAAAACTAAACGGAGCTGCAATTACAACACTTATTTATATTGCTTACCGAATCCTTAGAAATTCCTTACAAGAAGAACATCAGAAAGCTAAAATAAGTGCGGTTTATAATATTTTTGCATTCATACTAATGATAGTTTTCATTATGATATTACCAAGAATTACCGATTCGCTTCACCCCGGAAATGGTGGAAATCCCGCTTTCGGAAAATACGATTTGGACAGCACTTTACGAATGGTTTTTTATCCAGCAGTTTTGGGTTGGATTCTACTTGGAGCGTGGATGCTTAGTTTGAAAAAACGATTTTTTAACCTTGAAAATAAATTGGAAAATGATTAAGAAAACAACTTTACTGTTGCTGAGTTTTATCGCTTTGATTTCGAAAGCAACTCTAGCTCAAGACTCAGCCATAGAGCAAAC
Source organism: Flavobacteriales bacterium (assembly GCA_039770535.1). Taxonomy (GTDB): domain Bacteria; phylum Bacteroidota; class Bacteroidia; order Flavobacteriales_D; family CAJJDF01; genus CAJJDF01. Next base: position 2,700 of record JBDMYC010000170.1, on the reverse strand, counting down.
TTTCCATGAATCAGGAAAGATAAATGTGGTAGTTGCAGTGGTCACAGTTATTTTTATTGGACTTATTTTTTATCTGATCAAATTGGACAGAAAAATTTCTAAACTTGAAAAAGACACTGAAAAATAATAGTTGTATCTTTACAGTAGAAAATAACACACCATGAGAAAAATAGAAATTGCCTTAATCATTGTAGTTGCAGTTGCAATAGGATTTATTTTTACTTATTCTACAGAAGCAAGTAGGTACGGAAACTTTACCGAGGCGTTTGCTGAGTCAGGAAAAACCTACAAGATTATTGGAACTCTAAACAAAGATATTCCTGTGGAAACTCCACAAGCCAATCTTGTTATTTTCAACATGATAGACAAAGAAGGAAAAGAAATGAAAGTTTATTTGAACGAAACAGTTCAAGAACATTTTGACAGATCAGACCAAGTTGTGGTAACTGGAACAGCCGATCCAGAAAAAAATGCATTTTTCGCTACGGAACATCAAGCAAAATGCCCTTCTAAGTATAATGATGAAAAGTAAATATTTCTCCAGATTTAAAGGTTAAATAGCTAATAAAATAAGCACATTCACTCAAGAAGCAAAAAGTATTTCGCTTGACAGCTATCAACTTAGTCAGTAGTTTTTTTTCATTGTTCTGCCATGTAGATGAATATCTTATGAAAAACAACTTGCGGTCAACATACACGCCCTAATCGAAAGAAGAAAAAGAATTGCGCTATCACAATCGTTAACTATCAAAACATAGCTTGTTGCAGAGATTAAAATCACATCAGTTTTCTGCAGTTACCTACTTGGTCTCTAATACTCAAAGAATTTGTACCTTTGAGTATGAAACAAATCACTTTACTCCTGCTTCTTTCAATCGCAACTGCACACTCATTTGCTAACTTTGATCTCGAAATAACTGCTAATTCATTAGATTTCAGAAAAAAGAGATTATGCAAAGATTGGTATGTAACTCGAACTTTTCAGGAAAGAGAAGGAAGGAAAAATAGAGATAACACTAAGCAAGGAAAAGGATCCATTTTTACTTTCGGCAAAGATTATAGCTTCACCATGAAGGATAAATCTAGATCTTCCAGAAAACCGAGAGTTGGAACTTGGAAAGAGACAGGAAAAAATTCATTTTCTATTATTTTTGACGAACTCACCTTGAATTTTGAGATTGAAAAATTAACACGAGACAGTCTGTACATTATTGCAACAGAAGAAGAAAAAAATGATAGAAAAACCCATATCATTTTCAGTTCGGAGTATGTAGAACCCTTCAAGGATAAATCTGTTCCCATCAGTGAATATGAAGAAATTACTGAGGTTACAAGTGAAGCAATTGAAGAAGAAGCAATCGCAATCGATCACAATCATCACCACCCAGAGGTAAAAGAGCCGAAAACAGAATGGAAGGAACAAACAGTCTATAGTTTAGAAAAAATATCAAAAACATGGATTCTCACTGATTGCTATATCAATGGCAAAAATCTTACGGAGGAATATATAGGAACTTCTTATAAATTTGGAAAAGATTTATCTTTCCAACTCATTCAATTTCACAAACTGAATGATATTCCTAGTCCAGGAAAGTGGAAATATGACGAAAAAACTTTGGAAATAACTCTGGACGGAATAAAAAAAACTTATACCATTTCTCAAATGACAGACAACAAACTAAAATTGAGAGAAACTGGAACCTCAACTTTCACTGTTTTTACTTTCAAAGCACAGCAGTAACCGCCTAGTTCCTTTTATCCAATCCCCAATACAGTTTATTACGAATTGTCTTGAAGAAATTCTGATTTGGAAACTGAACTAAGTTTAATTTTAGCTTTGATTTAGAAACAACTAAAGTATTTTTTGTAGAAATTTCTTCATTTCTAGAATCTAAGGTTGCTAAAAATCTCTCTTCTCTTCCTTCTACTTTTATTTCGATTTCACTGTCGTCTGATACTATTATTGGACGAATATTTAGGTTGTGAGGTGCAATTGGTGTAATTACAAAATTCTCTGAATTTGGCATTACGATTGGACCTCCACAACTAAGCGAATAAGCTGTAGAGCCGGTGGGTGTGGCAATTATCAAACCATCTGCCCAATAAGAATTAAGAAAAATACCGTTAACAAAAACGTGAATCGTTATCATGGAAGACGAGTCTTTTTTATGGACTGTAAGCTCATTGAAAGCAAAATTATATTTCCCAAAAAGCTTTGCTTTAGTATCCAGATTCAGCATTGTTCTTTCCTCAATTCGGTATTCTCCGTCCATCAAATGCTTGAGAACTTGTTTTATTTCGGTCTTGGCTGTATTCGACAAAAACCCCAGCCTTCCGGAGTTCACTCCCACAACAGGGATTCCATTTTTTATACTAGTCAATGTATCTAAAATAGTTCCATCTCCTCCAATACTAAACAAAAAATCAAGTTTTAATTTGGGGTAAGTAGCTCTGGTATATTCTTTCACTTCTTTTTTGAAAGTAATTCCTTTACTGCTTACATTTTTGTGAAATTTGGAATAAATAAAGTAATCGACTTCCAATTTGTCCAGCTCATCAATCAATAATTGAAAATATGGGATAAATTCATCTTTAAATTCTCGTCCGTAAATTGCTATTCTCATCCCGATTAATTGATAACCAAACTGTCGCCAGTCATTTCTTTTGGTTGTTTAATATTCATTAAATGTAATAAGGTTG
>JBDMYC010000169.1:0-32762 GCA_039770535.1 Flavobacteriales bacterium | reverse complement strand
GTGATTGACGAAGTAGATGTAATGTTGGATTTAGGATTTAGATTTCAATTGACCAATATTTTTGAATTATTGCCAGAAAAACGTCAGAACACCATGTTCTCGGCAACCATGACAGATGAAATTCAAGATTTGATAAACAATTTCTTTATTTCACCTGTTCTTGTTTCTATTGCGCTTTCAGGAACTCCACTCGAGAATATTAAACAAGTTTCTTACCCAGTTCAGAATTTTTATACCAAAGCCAATTTATTAGAACACTTGCTGAAAGACAAAGATCAATTCAAGAAAGTATTGATTTTTGTAGGAAGCAAGACTAATGCCGATAGATTGTTCAATGCCATGGAAGAACGTTTTGGAAGAGAATTGGGAGTTGTACATTCAAATAAATCACAAAACTACAGAATCAAATCCATCAAACGATTTGACGAAGGACAAAACAGAATCTTGATCAGTACAGATGTTATGGCTCGTGGTTTGGATTTGGATTCTATTTCACACGTTATAAACTTAGATACTCCTAACTATCCTGAAAATTACATGCACAGAATAGGGAGAACAGGAAGAGCAGAGAAAAAAGGAAATTCTATTCTTCTTTACACTGAAAAAGAAGCCAAAGACAAAGATAAAATTGAGGAATTGATGGGTGTTGAAATCGATAAAAAGAGATTCCCAGAGGGAGTTGCTATTTCTAACGAACTCATCCCAGAAGAGAGACCAAAAGCCAAAGAGCTTAACATTCACGCTAAAAAAGACGATACGGTTGGTGCAAGTTTCCACGAAAAAAGTGAGAAAAACCAAATGACTAATGGCGGAAACCCCAGACTGAGAAGGAAAAACTTAAAGTATAAGAAACCAAAAACTCGTGGAGACCAAAACAAAATTAGAAGAAAGCCAAAGAAAGGTGACGGAAGGTAGTTGCTGGTTGTTCTCGATACAATTTAAATCAAACTGATGTTTGATTTAAATCACTCGAACTGACAACTGAATTTAGTATGAGTAAAAAAATAACATCTTTGCACTTCGAGAGAGTTTTATTGCAGCCTTGCGGAAATAAATTTAGTATCGAGAAGCGACTGTATGAAAGACGAATAAAATGAAACCCCACCAACATTTCATATTACACAAACCCTACGGTTTTCTTTCTCAATTCATTAGAAATGAAACTACTAGAAAGAACAAAAAGCTGCTTGCCGAATTAGGAGATTTTCCAGATGGAACAATGTCTGTAGGTCGCTTAGACCAAGATTCTGAAGGATTATTATTCTTAACTACAGATGGAAAAACGAGTTTTGCAGTCACAGCAAACAAACAGGTGGAAAAAGAATACTTTGTGCAAGTTGATGGAGAAATAACCTCAGAAGCGATAGAATTGCTTAAAAACGGAGTAGAAATAAGTGTAAAAAAGGAACAATACACCACTTTGCCTTGCAAAGCTTTTAAAATTGAACCGAAGCCAAATTTCTCACCTAGAGCAAAACCCATAAGAGACGAACGGCACGGACCTACTTCTTGGGTTTCCATCACGATAAAAGAAGGGAAATTCAGGCAAGTGCGCAAAATGACTGCGGCAGTTGGTTTCCCAACTCTTCGCTTAATTCGTGTAAGAATTGGAAATGAAACTTTAGGAGATTTGAAATCAGGAGAATTTGTGGAAGTGGATAAACTAAATTTTTAATCAATGACAAAAACCTACTCGCAACCTAAATTCATGAAGGCTTTAACGGTTATTGGCTTGTCGTTTTTCAATTTTATTTTAATCTACTTTTTTATTAGTATTGCGAATTGGGAGTATGATTTTTATGCCAAAGCCTTCTACTTATTCAGTTGTTTTTCTTTTTGGATTATGGTGAATTATGGTCTACTCGATTTGTTGCTAGAAAAAGTAACAATCACAAAAGAAGCAATAGATTTAAGGTCACTTTTCAAAAGAAAAAGCATCCAAACAACAGAAATAAAAGGCTTTCAACTAAAGAATAAAAACATTTTCTTGATTCCTGAAAATGAAAACTCTAAAGGAATATCATTCAGTGATAACTTGGTTAGTGGCGAAGAAAAAATATTAGATTATTTCAAAACTAAGGACTAATTACTAGAGACTAACTCTCAACAAAACTCTTCCCAAAACCCAGGGTAACTTTTCACAACAACCTCAGGGTTTTCTATTTCCACCTCATCAATCAAAGCTACCAAAGGCGCGAATGCCATGGCCATTCTGTGATCTTTATAAGTATTGATGAAAACTTTGTTAGGTAATTCTCCTCTTTTCACTAACTCAAAACTATCGTTATCAATAAGTTTTAACTCATAATTCAGTTTTGATAGTTCTGCTTTCAAGGCTTCTATTCGGTTGGTTTCTTTGTAAATTAAGTGAGAAATCCCCGTGAACTTTCCATTCAATCCCAAACCTGCAAGTGTTACTGCAAAAGTCTGAACCATATCTGGAATGGAAGAAAAATCGTGTTCAAAGTACAAATCTGTGACTTGTTTTGTTTTCACAATTTCTATTCCTGTAGAACCTTCCAAAGTTGTGATTCCTAACTTTTTAAATAAGCTTTTAATCTCACTATCTCCTTGAATACTAAATATTTTAACTCCATTTAATTGAAGTTTTGAATGAAGTGGTGAAAGCGAAATATATTCATACCAATACGAAACCGAAGACCAATCTTTTTCTACCGTGATTGGTAAATGATATGAGTTAGAAACTGGAACAATTGTTATCTCATTTCCTTCTTCCTTTACCTCCACTCCTATTTTTCGGAGCAAAGAAATTGTCATTTTGGTATACGATTGCGATTTTATTTCTCCTTCTTGAATTACCGTTAATCCATTCTCCAGAAATGGAGCAATCAGCAACATTGCCGAAACATACTGGCTGCTCACACTCGCATTTATTGAAACTGAATCTCCTCTAAGCTTTTTGCCTTCAATTCGCAAAGGAGGAAATCCCTCTTTCTCCATATACTGAATCTCTGCGCCTAATTGCCTCAATCCATCTACCAATTCTTTGATTGGGCGGTTTTTCATGTCTTTACTGCCTGTGAGGATTACTTCTCCGGGTTGGCTAGCAAATAATGCTGTGAGAAAACGAAAACAAGTTCCTGCATTTTTGACATCCACCAAAGAACAATTGAAATTTTGAGCTGTGATTTTTTTTAGAATATGTGTATCGTCTGCTTCTGATAGATCGACAATATCAAAACTGTGTTTGATCAAATACTGTAAAATCAACAGGCGATTACTAATGCTTTTAGAAGTTGGTAAATTGACACTGTGTTTGAGTGAAATTTCTCTATTTAAAAGGATTTTGTTCATGCCAGTTCGGGGTATCAATTACTTTTTTTTTCGGGTTGATTAATTGTAAGGATTTAACTAAAATCAATCAAACCTCAACATTAATGAAAGATCTATTAAGGTTTTTAAAAATACTCGCAATGATTTAATAATAAGAATCTTATACTTAATAAAAAGAAGTTAAACTTTAACTAGAAATAACTTGCACTTAAAGCTTCACTAATTCAAATTGAGGATTTCCTTTGACTCCTCCCGTGTTATAAAAATCAGTAAATCTCATTTTGTAGTAAGCTCCACTTCTATCCTGAATAATGTAATTTTTCGTAATGTCAACTGTGTATAATTCTGTTGCAAAATCAAACAATTTCCATTCATATCCAATCACATCAAGTTTATTTGTGAGGGGATAAACCGCTACATCACTTATAGAAATTTCAGAAAATTCTTTATCAAAAACACGTGCTCCTTTGGTCTTGGTTGGGTTTAATAAAACACCATGGACTGAATAATAAATTTCGGGATCAGAATCGTAGAACGTATGCAGGTATTGAGTAAATAAAAGATCCCAATCGTTTGCATCTGGCTCAATATTCACAACACTTCCAGCACCTGAAAAACTGAAACAAGTTTGATTTTTATTTACCTCTTTCGGAATTACTCTTGTTTGCTCATTACTTCCGTCAATATTTGCATACCTAATAGTGAAATCTGTTGCTGTAACGCCCAAAATCTGTAGCTTTCGGAATCCTCTTTGTACCAAATCAACCGTTTCACCCAAGTCTAAGATAAAAACCTCATTGGTTGGCACTCCGCCAATTATCCAATCTTTAAGTGCAACTGAATCTACTGAGCCGTCAGATCTGTCCCAATAGTAATCGAGAGGAAAAGTGGTAATATCGGATATAGCAGAAAAATCCGTTTCTCCAGTTTTTGAAGCCTGCATGGTGTTCGAAGTATTCAATCTAACCACAACTCCTGTGGGTGTTGTTTCAAAGCCTAAATCCCAACTTGCTCTGTCTACTACTTTTACCTCAACATTATTCTCAATGTCATAGAAAACTTGGTCAGAATAATCGCCATTTTCACCTGTAGAAATCGTTTTCACAATAGCTCCACCTCTATCTACTGGTTCAATCCCCTCTTCTTCTTTGAAACATGAACTAAGGACCAACCCTGACAATATGTAAAAATAAATTCTTTTCATCTTTCTAACTTTAGCGATTGTTTAGACTTAATTCAAATTTAATGAAATTTTTGTAAAAAACGTTCTTCCCCATGCCACAGGAACATTATTGCTACCTGCAGAGTGAACCCCTCCTCCAATTGCTTGGTTGGTTTGTAATGTACCTACATCAAACAAATTTTTTGCACCCAGAGTAACTGTCAATTTCTTGTTATAGAAATACTTAACTACAGAAACATCCATCATATTAAATCCTTGCAATTCATATTGAACGACTCCATCTAATTCACTTTCATAATACCCTAAGACCCTGCCCGAATATTTATAAAATAAATTGAATACTGTTTGCCATTCTTCAACTTCATAGCCAAAACTTGCTTGCAACTCTGGAGTGTAAAAAAATCTTTCAAGCTCAGGGTTTGCCTCTGATTCAATGTTATACCTTCCCACTAAAGAAGCCCCAATATTGGTCTTGTAAGTTTTATATCTAAATCCTGAGTTGAAATTAACTCCTTGGCTGTAGAATTTTCCAATGTTATTGTAAGTATACAATTGAGTGACTTGATCAACCAAAACAAGACTTATTTGGTTATCAATGGCATTGTAAAATCCACTTAACTCAAAGTTGTAAACTCCACGCTTAATTCCCCTTTTGTAACCCATCTGAAACATCAAGTTATTAGAACTTTCGGCTTGAAGCAGTTCATTTCCTTTCACATTATGATTAATATCGACAAACAAAAAGTGCAATTCTTTGAGGGAAGGCGCTCTAAATCCTCTTCCGTAAGAAAAACGAGTTGTCAAATGTTTTGTCCACTGGTATTTAACATTCAAGGAAGGCACAAGAGGCGTTTCGTATGCTGTATTATAGGAATAACGCAATCCTGGTCTGATAACCAATTTGTTATTTGGCGAATATTCAACACTTCCAAAAACTGCATAATCACCAATTCTTTGTTCTCCTTCTCCAATTCTCTTTCCTTTGTTAGATTCCAGATTGATGTCGTAACCAAACTGATAGTTTAATTTGCTCGAATCTTTTGCAAAAGAATAAGTTCCTCTCGAGAAGATCAAATCAAATTGTATGGTGTCTTGCGCGTTTCCGCCTTCCACTTCTGTGTATTTGATGTTCACTAAATCTTTGAGGTATCTGTTTTTTATCCTTTGAAAGTAATTATAACCTCCCAAAATATTTACCGTAGCGTTCTTGTTTGCCTTGAAATCAAGGTTCAATCCAGAAGAACTTCTTAAAGTCGTGTAATAGTCATCAAAAGCGGTTTCTTGGTAAGGATTTCTTGGCTCTCCTCGTGCTTCTAGCTTTTCTCTAAAAAAATCTGTAGTCGCTTGCAAATTTACTTTCTTGATGGTTGTGTTGTATTTCAACCCTCCAAACCATTGTTCTTTTGGTTTCCACTGCTCCACACGAGAAGTATCCTGCGAAGAATATCCTCCAAAGAAGTTTCTTCCTCCATTGATGGCAAGAGAATGTTTCTTATTGGCAAAGTTGACACTTCCATCCACATTGTACTGACCAATAGTTTCATAATAAGCATTGGCAGCTGCCGTGAATTTTTTCTTGTTCTTTTTGGTAATCAAATTAATAGTACCCGCAAGAGCATTGGTTCCGTAATTCACTGAAAGAGGTCCTTCAATGATTTCCACTCGCTCAATATTGGTCAGGTTTATTTGAGAAAGATCTACATTCCCGTTTAACCTTCCAACTACAGGAACGCCATCAATCAAAATTTTTACATTCTCTCCAGATAATCCTTGTACACTCATGCTAGCTCCCAAAAATTGATCCTGAGAAACTCTCACATTCATTTCTTGTTCCATCAACTCCTGCAAATTTACTGCACCTTGCGCAGCTATTCTTTTGGAATCAATCACCTTTACTTTATGAACCGATTCATCTACTGAACTCTCACTATATTGACCCGTAACCACAAAAGTAGTTAGTCCAATATCATCCAAATACAGAGTAATGACATTATTGGTTTTAGAAACAAAAGCACTTTTTGTTTGGTAACTCAGGTGCTTCAGCTTCACTTTCACTTTTTTCCAGTTGTTGTCAATGATAATTTCACCTTCTCCATTGGTACTGGTTTGAATCGTTTTCTCTTTGTCGTCTATTTCATAAGTAACCAAAGCACTAACAAATGGAATAGAAACTCCATCTTCTCCCATCACTTTCACAGCATAGGTCTGACCTATTGCTGTGAAGCTGAAAAATGAGATGAGTATAAAAAAAAGGTGTTTCATTGAAAAAATTGAGCTTGCTACTTATTGCTTAATAAATTTCTTCGTCACAAGAGAGTTACCTGCTTGCACTCTCACAAAATAGATTCCTGCATTTAATCCGGAAACATTTGCATTGACAGTTTGGAATCCTTGCCCTTCAAAATCATTGTTGATTGTTTTTACTATTCTTCCGTTCACGTCAATTACTGTAATGTTTACTGACTCAGTTGCTTTCAGTAATTCGAAATTGATTGTTAGGTTTGAAACAGCAGGATTAGGAAAAATTCCGAAGTTTGCAAGAGGTGTATTCTCCTCCAAACTCACCATAGATATCAATTCTTTTGTGAAGTACATTTTTCCTGTAGAACCTCCTGAAGTTCCTGTGAAAACCAATTGATACACATCTCCGTTATAATCTTTGATAATGTAAGACAAAGAGTCTGTAATTTCAAATCTTGACGTCATTCTGTTAAAATTCTTCCAATCGTTTCCAATTACATTGATTTCACTCTCTACAGCATACGTGCTCCAATTTGATCTTGCAGTTGCAATTGCTGTATTATTCACTTGAGAAATTTCAATACCATGGTTAGTCAATGCTCCCGTAACATTGTAATACAAAGGACCAACTTGATCGTTATACGTTCTGAAAACCAATTCCCATGCAGATTTTGCTGGCTCAGCATCCAATACAGAATCATTTTCTACGTCATAGTAAAAATGTCTTTTGGTTGAATAAGCACTTCTGTTCAATGTCTTTGCAACTAGGTTAGTTCCATCCAAATTTGCAGTAGTAAAATTCAAAGAACCGTTTGTTCTTATGCTATTAATCCATATCTTTTTGAAAACTCCTGAAGATAATTTGATTGCATAGACTTTATTTCCAAAGATATTTCCTACCCCAGCATAATTTCCCCAACCGTAGTTCGGGTGTCCTGTTTGCTGTGAAGTAAATGCATCAGTTTCCCAACTTGCGTAGCCTCCTCTCAAAAGTGTTAATGTAGATGTGTCTAATGTTGTAGTTGCAAAAGCTGTTGTGTCTGTGCTTGCTGTCGCATACAGCTCTACTCCTACACCATTATTAGTTCGGATAGATGCTGAACGCAAATCTGAGAAAAATTGTAAGTCCCAATCTGTATTGCTCGAGATTGTTTTAGTTCCGTCTGAGATTTTATAAAAGACTTGGTTTGCATATCCTGGCCCCAAGGTCACAGAATCTGAAATTGCTTGCGAATAAATGCTTGTTCCTGCAGCAAGTAATGATGAAATAAAAAGTAATTTCTTTAACATGTTTATTATTTTAGTTTTGTTGTTAGTTTGGTGTAAAATTATTTTAATATTAGCTAAGAAAACATGACTGACATCATTCTTTAAAAATATTGCCAACAGCATGTTCTTTTAACTACTGCAAATCTCGAACTTAATATTTTGCTATGGTATGACACGAATCATAAAACAGGCTGTTTGTTGCAATCAAAATATAAAAAAATGCTCAAAAGAACCTATTCCAAGTAATATCTTGAAAAGATTTTATTATTTAAACGCAAACAAATCGTATTTTTACCCAGATATTAATACAAGATATGTTTGATTCAGAAAACTTCAGAGAAATGGTGTTTGTGTTTATTAGCACGCCCATTTACCTTATATTTATTGGATTGGAAATTGTGCTAAGCAATCGAAAAAAGAAGGGTTACTATTCAGTAAAAGATAGTTTATCAAACGTTTACCTCATGTTATTAAATATGGGTCTTGACATTCTCTTGAGAGCTTTTGTAGGTTTTGTACTCCTCTCATTTTTCATGATAAGTCCTTTCACATCAACTATAGGTCCCAGTGAGTTTGCTACTTCCATCTCAAATCCTTACTTATATTGGGTCGTACTCTTTTTTCTCGAAGACTTTGCTTTTTACTGGCTTCATAGGATAGATCATGTAACTCGCTTATTTTGGTCTGTTCATGTGACTCATCATTCTTCTAGTAAATTCAACCTGACCACAGGCTTCCGTTCTTCGGTATTTCAGCCACTTTATCGTTTTATTTATTTTATTCCAATTGCCTTTCTGGGATTTCATCCGCTTGATATCCTTTTAATGTATGCAGCTACTCAAATCTATGGTATCTTGGTTCACACACAATTTGTAGATAAAATGGGATTCCTAGAACACATTTTAGTCACCCCTTCTCATCACAGAGTGCATCACGCTTCCAACATTCCTTTTTTGGACAAAAACATGGGAATGATTCTGATTATATGGGACAAATTATTTGGAACATTCCAAGCAGAAGATAGCTGTGACGAGGAAATAGAATACGGGCTAACCACAAAACAAGAGCTCGATATGCCCATAGAAGTGGTAACACACGAGTGGAAAACACTATTTAAAGATGTGAAAAATGCAAACGGATTTAAAACTAAACTAAAAATTCTGTTCTCTCCTCCAGGCTGGCTTCCCGAGGATGATTCGCATACTAGCAAGGCTTTACAGAAAAAATATTGGGAGAAGTTTTCGACACATTACGATAAAAAATCGGAACTCTAGTATTGACAATATTTTACTTAGAACTGAAAATTATAAAGCAAATAAAATGAACAAAATAACAGAACTATTCAATATTCAATACCCAATTATTCAAGCAGGAATGATTTGGTGCAGTGGCTGGGAACTAGCAAGTGCAGTTAGCAATGCAGGTGGTTTAGGAATTATTGGTTCAGGCAGCATGTATCCAGAAATACTGAGAGAGCATATTGCAAAATGTAAACAAGCAACTGACAAACCGTTTGCTGTTAATTTGCCCATGCTTTATCCAGATATCGACAAGCACATTGAATCGATTATAGAATTGAAAGTGCCAATCGTGTTTACCTCTGCCGGAAATCCCAAAACTTGGACAAAACACCTGCAAGACCATGGAATAAAAGTAGTGCATGTGGTTTCTAGTGTGAAATTTGCATTGAAAGCACAAACTGCTGGAGTAGATGCAGTAGTTGCCGAAGGATTTGAGGCCGGAGGGCATAACGGAAGGGACGAAACGACAACACTTTGCCTTATTCCTATGGTGAACGAAGCCATAGAAATCCCATTGATTGCTGCAGGAGGAATAGGAACTGGAAGCACTATGCTAGCTGCTATGACTCTTGGAGCTGATGCAGTTCAAATCGGAAGCAGATTTGTAGCTTCTGAAGAATCTTCTGCTCACATAAATTTCAAAAACACTGTGATTGAAGCCAAAGAAGGCGACACACAACTTACTTTGAAAGAAATTACTCCAGTTAGGTTGATAAAAAATCCTTTCTACAAGCAATTAGCAAATGCCTATGAAAATTTTGCAAGTAAAGAACAATTGCAAGAATTACTTGGGCGAGGAAGAGCTAAAAAAGGAATGTTTGAAGGCGATTTGGAAAACGGAGAACTAGAAATTGGACAAATTTCTGGGTTGATTCATGAGATTAAACCAGCTGCAGAAATTGTAAGGGAAATTGTGGAAGAATTTGGAATTGCTAAGGAAGAAGTAGTTAAAATTAGTTTGTAGGTAGTATTCTGTTAAGAACAGAAATCTTAATCGTCTTTAAAAAAAACACAGCCAATTTATGTTCTCATTCCTAAAAAACAAAAAAGTAAATATTGATTCTATTAACTTCCCTACTTTTGATTGGGAAATTTCAAAAGAGGACGAATTCTTCAAGCAATGGATGAACAAAGAGCAAAATGTTGCGCTCTCCATTAATTTTTTCGATTCCAAACCAGATTTGCCCTATTTGAATGAAATAGATGTCGTAAGAGAATTTTACCGAAAAGAATTATCGTCACACAATGGTGGATTGATAGAAGTAAACTTAAAAGAAATTGAGAATTATACAACAATCAAAACAGTCTTCAAAATTTCACAAGAACCAGCAGGAATTTCCTATTTGGCCTCCCTTACTTTTCCTTTCAAACACTATAGTTTTGTCATTAAAATTCAAGCAGTTGAGATAGGAATGAGTGGAAGTCGGGAAGCAGAGACTAGAAGTTACTTATTAAAAAACAAAGAACTTAACCAAGTTGGTGATACCTATCCTGGCTGGGAACAAGACCCTTATAATAAAGAATTCAGTAAGGGTCTTTTGATGAATCTTTCGGAAGCTAAAAAGTACGATTCCGTTTATGCTAATCATGCTTTGAGCAAAGCCAGAACCATGCTCAAGACCATTGAAAGCAACTTGCAATTTGACGAAGAACTAACCAAGCTGAAGAAATTGAAAAAGTAAACATAATTAAAGTTAAATAGTTTAAATTTGTATGACTATGACTAACAAATTCTACTTAAAATCACTCGATAAAATAAAGGAAGGCAAGCTTGCCGAAGCTATTTTATTTTTGGATAAAGCTATTGAAGAAGAGCCAAAGAATGCTATTTACTACAGTGAACGAGGAGTTTGCTACCTCAATTTACAGGAGTTTGGCCGAGCTCTAGCCGATATGAACACCAGTGTTGATCTCGACCCTGATTATTCGTATAGATATGCCAGCAGAGGATTTGTGAAAGACAGAATGGGCGATACCAAAGGTGGAATCGCAGATTATGAAATAGCCGTGAAACTGGATCCAGAAGATTCAATTGCTTATAACAATCTTGGATTGTTACAAGAAAAATTAGGTTATCAAAAATCATCTAAAAGAAACTTTGCCATTGCAGATGAGCTAGCAGATGAAAATCCTGATGCATTGCCAAAAGTAGATCCTGAGTTGCAGTCCAAAATAAAAACTGAAAGCAATTTACCTCCTGTCACTCCCATGACTGAGCAGACTGAAAGTAGTTTGAGTTCCATTATAAAGAATGTATTTGTAGATAAAAAAACAAGAGGAGAATTCTTGACTTTTCTGAAGAACGGGCTGAAGTTCAAAAAATAATCCTTTTTATTAAGTATAAATTAACATAAAAAGTTCTTCTCTGAAATAATTAGCTTTACCTTTGCACTCGATTTACAAAAAATAAAAAAATCAGCTATGGTATTGAACCCAAAAGAAATATTCTCAGTGTCCCTTATCTTATTCTCCGTAATTGATATAATTGGTTCTATCCCAATTGTACTGGACATTAAAGACAAAGGAATTAAAATCGAATCTGGAAAGGCCACTTTAGTTGCTGGAGCTATTATGATCTTGTTTCTTTTCTTCGGAGACAATGTGTTGGGACTTTTTGGTGTAGATGTCAACTCCTTTGCAGTAGCTGGTTCTTTAATTTTGTTTTTCTTAGGGATAGAAATGGTTCTAGGGATTACATTATTCAAAGAAACCGAGGGCAGTAATTCTGGTTCTATTGTTCCTATCGCCTTCCCTATTATTGCTGGTGCTGGAACTATGACTACAATTATTTCTTTACGAGCAGAATACGAAACAATGAGTATTCTTGTCAGTATTCTGATTAACGTCATCATCATTTATTTTATTCTGAGAAGTTCTAATTTCATTGGAAGAAAAATCGGGAAAAGTGGTTTGGCTGTGTTAAGAAAAGTATTTGGAATTATTCTTTTGTCCATTGCAATCAAATTATTCAAAGAGAATATCATACTTTAGTACCATGATTTTATATAACGTTACCGTAAATATTGACGAAACTATTCATGAGGAATGGTTACACTGGATGAAAGAAATCCACATCCCTGAGGTGATGGCAACAGGTTGCTTCACAGAAAACAAAATCTGTAGAATCCTTGCCGAAGAAGAAGGTGGAAAATCTTATTCTATCCAATATTTAGCCCCAGACATGGCAACTTACATCAAATACCAAACAGATTTTTCTCCTGCTTTGCAAGAAAAACACACCAAAAAGTATGCTGGAAGATTTGGAGCTTTCAGGACTTTGTTAGAGGTTATTCATACTGCGTAAAAATTTACAATTGAAAATGAATAATTGATAATTTTCATTGTCAGTTCGAGTGATTTTAATCGAACGAGAGTGAGAGTAAAATTGTAGCGAAAACCTCTTCATCTGTCATTCCAGTCCTGTCTGCCGAGAGGCAGGCTCCGAGCGGGAATCTTAAGGAGAAAATTTCAAGCTTTATTTTTTTTCTAGTTAGAAAAATACACTTCTCATCACAGTACATAATTGCATCTGTGGTATCGAAAAAATAGACTGGAGAATGAGCAGAATGACTTGGCACTATTTTATCTAAAGTTTTACTTGGCACATCTAATTCCCATATGCAAGCCACAGCTCCCGAACTATCAAAATAAAATTTGTTGTTATCAGTTGACCAAACTGCATCTCCGAATGACCAATCACCATCATAAACTTGATCAATTAAAGTTTTAGTGAACATATTTTCGAATTTGTAAAGTAGTTTAACATCAGAAAAAGTCATCTTCTTTTTACCATTTGGAGAAATGTACTGCGAACTTTTCTTCCAATCATTAATTATCTCCCAATTTAAAGTACTTTCATTAATCTGACTGTGTTTTTTTGTTTCTATAGAATAAGAAAATATCTTTTTTTTTCAGAATTTATAAAATAATGAATTGATTTATAATCACTTAAAAAATTATTTCGATTATCCAAAGAAAAATCAGCATCCTCAATAATTGATTTATGATTTATTATTCCATTTATTTCAAAATCATAAAAATTAAAAAAATAACTTTTGTTTTTTTCGAATGAACTTACAGCAATAAATCTTGTATTTGTAATTTTTCTAATCAATAAAAACTGTTCTTTATCATTACAATGAATTAATTCTTGCCTCCATTTTTTATTTATAAATGTTAAACTTGGTGCAGATTTTTGTAAAATTTCTGAATAATCTTCTATCTGCTGATAAATTTCAACTTTATTATCATCAGAAATATTGGAATGAGAATTTCTTTGAAAACAGCTAGCTAGTATTATTACAAATATTAATGATGCATAATGTTTCATAAAATTTAAAACTTTGTTTTTAAATGTAACCAGAAATATTCTTAATTATTAAGACATTCCTCTATGATCAATTTAGTTGTATCTCGCATGGCAAATGAACTTAAAGTATTTTTAATAGTATAATTTTGATTAGTTATAAAAATTGTTTGCGAGTGATATTTTATGTCAGAATTTAGTTTTGTAGTGCTCATTCCATGAAATCTTACTGATATATTTTCATTTATAAAATCACTATCCATTTCAAAAATTACATCAAAACCTTTATTTACACCTTTTATTTTTTCTCCATTTTCTCTAATAAAATAATAATCATGATTTATATAACCGTATTCAAAATTCCCTTGATATAAAGTCATAATATTTGGCTCGATATAAACTTGTTGTCTACCGTTCTCAATTATTATTTCTTGACCGCATGGCATATTATCGATTAGCTCAATTTTGTCAAAAATTTTCCCTTCTTTAAAGATAAAATCAATTTTTTGAGCAGTTGCCTTACCAACAGAACCAAAAATAAAGAGAAAGAGAAATAGTACTGGGTACCATAAAATTATTGGTAAAACTGACCAAAGAACTTTGCTTAGTGTTTTAGTTCTCTTTGAAAAAACAACTAATAAAACACCAATTAAAAAAATCGGTATAAGAAATAAAACCCAATAAAAAGTGATTGCACTCACTAAGAAAGTCGAAACAATAATTATTTTACCAATTTTACTCATAATTAGTAATCAAACAAAGGCCTCCCTCCCATCAAAGTATTCACTTTAGCTTTAATTCCAGCAATTTTCTCTTCATTATCTTTATTCATCAAGACTTCGTCAATCAATTCTACAATTTTTGGCATGTCTGCTTCCACCATTCCTCTTGTGGTAATTGCTGGAGTTCCAATTCTAATTCCTGAAGTTACAAAAGGTGATTTATCATCAAATGGAACCATGTTTTTATTTACAGTAATATCAGCCAAAACAAGCGTATTTTCAGCTTCCTTTCCTGTAATGTCTTTACTTCTTAAGTCAATTAGCATGCTGTGATTGTCTGTTCCTCCAGAAATGATATCGTAACCTCTTTTCACAAACTCATCAGCCATTGCCTGTGCATTTTTTATTACTTGAACTCCGTATTCTTTAAATTCTGGTTTAAGAGCTTCTCCAAAAGCGACTGCTTTTGCCGCTATCACATGCTCCAGAGGTCCACCTTGCGTTCCAGGAAATACTCCAGAATCTAGCAGAGAAGACATTTTTCTTGTCACTCCTTTCATTGTTTTGATTCCAAAAGGATTCTCGAAATCTTTTCCCATCATGATCACTCCTCCTCTTGGCCCTCTCAATGTTTTGTGCGTAGTTGTTGTCACAATATGACAATGCGGCAATGGATCGTTCAATAATCCTGCAGCTATCAATCCCGAAGGATGCGACACATCTGCCAATAACAAAGCGCCTACTGAATCTGCTATTTCTCTTAATCTTGCATAATCCCAATCTCTTGCATAAGAAGATGCTCCACAGATAATTACCTTTGGATTTTCCTCTTTTGCTTTCGCTTCAACTTTATTGTAATCTATTCTTCCTGTTTCTTTTTCTACTCCATAAAAAGAAGGACTGTACAATTTTCCAGAAAAATTAACTGGCGACCCATGAGTTAAATGTCCTCCATGTGATAAATCAAATCCCAATATTTTGTCTCCTGGATTCAAAATTGCCAACATCACAGCTGCATTCGCTTGCGCTCCTGAGTGTGGCTGGACATTTGCCCATTCAGCACCAAACAATTCTTTCAATCTATCAATAGCCAATTGCTCCACTTTATCCACTACTTCGCAACCTCCGTAGTATCTTTTTCCTGGCAAACCTTCAGCATATTTATTAGTCAACACACTTCCCATTGCTTGCATAACTTGCTCACTTGCAAAGTTTTCTGATGCAATAAGTTCTATTCCATTCAATTGCCTATGCTTCTCTTCCTCTATTAGGTTAAAAATTGTTGTATCTCTTTCCATTTTTTCTGTTTTTGAAGTTTAAAAATAATATAAAAACTAACCATATGAAACTAAATGGGTCCATTAAAATAAAAATCTAACAATTTCGTTAGCGACTAGGCTGGATTACTCAATTTAATCCTTAAATTTGAATAGATTAAATCAATAGAAAACGACTAATTAATGACTACTCAATTATCAAAACATCTTCTTTTTTGTTGGATGATATTGGCTGTTCATTTTTCTTTTTCTCAAAAAGTTGGGTTAGTTCTCAGTGGTGGTGGCGCCTCAGGAATGGCTCACATTGGAGTGTTAATTGCTCTGGAAGAAAATAACATTCCTATTGATTACATCACGGGGACTTCTGCAGGTGCGCTTGTTGGAGGATTGTATGCCATTGGATATACTCCCAAACAAATCAAACAAATGGCGACTTCCCCAGAATTTTACGCCATTGCAAATGGTCAAATCGATAAGAAATTTGTCTATTTTTTCAAACAAAGGCCTCAAAACGCAGAAGTTGTAAAGTTTAGTTTCAATCAGGATTTGAAACAACTAAACACTTCAATTCCTCTCAGTATAACTGACCCTGCTTTGATAGACTTTTTTATGGTCGATCAGTTTTCTGGTCCTTCAAGTGATGCCAATTATAATTTTGATAGTTTATTAATTCCTTTCAGATGTGTCGCATCTGATATTGATGAAAATAAAGAGGTTGTATTCAAAAAAGGAAACCTTTCCCAAACTGTGAGAGCCTCTATGACTTATCCTTTTTACCTGCCTCCACTTACAGTGAATGGAAAATTATTGGTTGATGGCGGTTTGTATAATAATTTTCCTGCAGATGTAATGTATACAGATTTTTTGCCTGACATGATTATTGGAAGTTCGGTAACTCAACCCAGAAGTGAGCCTGCAGATTACGACCTTATATCTCAGGTAACAAGCATGATTCAAACTAAGTCCAATTTCAAAATAAACTGTCCAAATAGTTTAATTGTTGAACCAAAAGTGTCTGAGATTGGGACATTTGAGTTTGAAAAAAACGCATACGCAATTGAAGTGGGCTATGAAGAAACTATGCTAAGAATGGATTCAATAAAAGCCTCAATCTCTAGACGAACAGATACAGCTCTGCTCAAGAAAAAGAGAGTGGCTTTCATGAAAAGAGCTCAGAACAAAATCTTAATTTCAGAGATAAAAGTCTCTGGAGTGAAAAAAGGAGAAGAGCAATATATTATTTCTGCTTTAGTAAATAAAAAAGACAAAACGACAAGCCTGAAAGTATTAAGAAAAAGATTTTTCAGACTGATAACTGACGATAAAATTGAATTTATGTTTCCCGTTTTGACAAAGATAAAAGGCGAAAACACGTATTCGCTTGCAATAAAAGTCAAGAAACAGCCTGAGTTTGATTTGAGAGTTGGCGGGAGTTTCACTTCAAAAGCCAATAACACAGGATATTTAGGTCTTGATTACAAAAACATCAACAAATTTGTATCACTTACTGCTGCCAACAACTTCTACTTTGGAAGATTCTACAACTCAATAGATATCTCGCCAAGGCTCGATTTTCCTTTTGATTTTCCTTTTTATATTGAACCACATCTTACCTACAATAGATGGGATTTCTACCGTAGTTTTGCTACTTTTTTCGAAGACACCAAACCTTCTTACTTAATAAAAAACGAGGCCTTTTGGGGAGTTTCTGTTGGTTTTCCTGCCAGCAACAAAGGAAAAGTGGAACTGAATTACAACAATGGATTGATTGAAAACGAATATTACCAAACAGACCAATTTATCTCAACAGATACTGCAGACGTTACCCAATTTTTTCTAAACAATGCAAGCATCAGTTATGAGAGAAACAGTTTAGATAATTTTTATTTTTCGAAAACAGGAAGTAAACTAAAATTAAATGCGAGTTACATTGGCGGAGTTGAACTCAACAAACCAGGCTCGACATCTGCACTAGCAGTTGATACGGTCGATAGGTTCACTCACGATTGGTTTAACCTCAGTGTTGAGTTTGAAAAATATTTTCAATTTTCTAAAAAATACAGCCTTGGAATATTAGCCAATGGAAATTACAGTACTCAAGACTTTTTCAACAACTATACTTCTAGCATTCTCATTGCTCCACAGTTTTCTCCAATTCCAGAAACTCAAACTCAGTTTAATCCAGACATGGCTGCCCACTCCTACTTAGCCTTTGGGCTAAAAAATGTAGTTTCAGTTCGAAAATCACTTGATTTTAGGCTAGAAGGTTATGCATTTTTGCCTCTTGCGAATATTGAAGATCAAAATAAAGTTGCTGCGTATAATTCACAGTTTTTGAAAACTAAAAATCATTTTATTGCTTCCGCAATACTGGTTTACAAAAGCCCTCTAGGCCCAGTCAGTTTAACTGGAAACTACATGGATTTTCAGAAAGATAAATTCTCTTTTTTATTCAACTTCAATTTCTTGGTTTTCAACAGAAAAGCATTAGGGAATATTTAATGAACTCTTTCGAAGATTTCTATAAAATACTTTCCTCCTCCATACACTTCAAACTCATTTTCTGGGTAGAAAATCTGTCGGGATTTCATGTAAGTGGTATCTATGTTTTCGATTGGTAATCCACCTTCCATGGGTGTAAATTTGCTATCGTAAATCAATAAATCTGGCACATCTAATTGATCATGAGGATGCTCTCTATTATCCACACCAGGAACAATATTGGTGTTGTATTTATCAAAATGATCGCCACCAAAATGAAGTGCGTAGTGAGCTTGAAAAACAAACATTTTTCTATCACTAAATCCGTTTTCTTTGATCCAATCTATCGATCTCAGCACTGTTTTCTCCATTTCATTTGGCTGTTCCAAAATGATCGATTTCTTTCCTTGAAAGGTAAAGTTAACCATCAAGAAACAAAGAATTAGTGACAAAGCCAGTGCAGAATAGCTTCCTTTGGTATTAAATGAGAGCAGTTTTATCAATTTATCAATCCCAAACATTGCAATGATTGCAAGCAAAGGAATTACACCTCCTACTATTCTATACAGACCAATTGAAGCACTTAATCCCTTGTACCACAGATAAGAATGTCCGAAAATATAAATAGATGCTGGAGCTACAATTAAAGAATATAAAACCAAATTTTGATTTTGAAAAATATGTTTGTAACGAACCAAAGCAGAAACCACTAGCACAGCAAACGATATTGAAATGTAGATAGAAAAAGGAGTGCCCGTAATGTCTTTTTGATTGGTAAACCAATGCCAAAAAGGTCCTTTTCCGTAATTTTCTACCACTGCTTTGTATGGATAATCATAATAATACCAAAGAAATCCTTTGCCGATAAATAAACCAACAAAAGAATAAAACAAAAATCCAAACAGTAAAAAAGGCAGCACTTTAAACTGTTTACGGATAATTAAAGCAAAAGCATAAATCGGCAAAAACAACATTCCCTCAGAACGGGAATAAATAATGAATGAAATTAAAACTGTTGACCACAAATACTTCTCAATGAGAAATAAATAGGCAGAGAGAATTGCAACCAAACCAAATAAAGGTTCTGTGAGGCAAGATTGAGCAAATTTGTAGTAAACAGGGGAAAAAAGGACGAAAATTACAATTGGAAAAGAAAATTTAAAGTGTAGCTTCCTTCCTACTTTAAATGCAAAAAATGCGGACAAGAGCATCACTAAACTATTGAAAATCATTACTCCCTTCTCACCAAAATAAGTAAATGGAGCAGAAAGCGCTATAAATAATGGTTTACCCCAATGGTTGAGTGCTACCTCTGGATGATCTAGAATAGCTGCTGAATGAAAATAGTGATAAATAGATTCAGAGCCTTCATAATGTGCTGAGGAAAAAATCGAAACCGAAAACAAAAGAATAGCTGAAATACCTAAAAATAAAAAAGCAAGGTAATTATCTATTTTTCTATAATTCATGAAACGAATGTAAGAAAATACAATTAAATTATTCGCCTACTGGCGCAAGTTTCACCACCAAATTATTCAATTCTGGCGTAATGTGTAATTGACACCCTAGTCTACTTTTTTCATCATCTACAAAAAACGCTTCATCTAACATATCTTCTTCATCTTCTGATTTCTCAGGTAAAACAGTATCAGATTCAATGTACATGTGACAAGAGGCACACATTGCCATTCCTCCGCAAGTTCCCTCTACTGGTAATTCGTAAGATTTACAAACTTCCATCATATTCATACTCATGTCTGTTGGAGCCTCCAATTCGTGAGCAACTCCTTCTCTATCAATTACTGTAACTTTAATTATATCATCCATTGAGGTACGCGTTTTTATTTGAAAATAAACCAAAATTAAACCAAATTATAACTACTAAAATCCGCTTACTCCGTTTACAGTAGTATATTTCAATACATTTTTCTTGTCTGGGTGTATTCTTGCAAAAGCAGATTGCACCATTAAAGTTGCTTCATGGAATCCGCAAAGAATCAATTTCAATTTCCCAGGGTAAGTATTCACATCACCAATTGCATACATACCATCAATATTGGTACTGTAATCAAAAGTATTAACTTCAATAGAATTTTTAGAGATATTTAATCCCCAATCAGCTATTGGACCTAGTTTTGGAGACAAACCAAATAACGGAACCCAATGGTCTGTTGGAACAATAATTTCTCCTTGTGTCTTGTGCTTAATAATAACTTCTTTCAAATTGTCATCTCCCTTTATTCCTACAACTTCAGCTTCAGTTATCAAATTCAATTTTCCACTGTCAGCCATATCCATTACTTTCTGCACAGAATCCAAATGACCTCTAAATGAATTTCTTCTGTGGACTAAGGATACTTTTTCTGCAACTCCATTAGCTAAGAAATAAGCCCAATCCAAAGCAGAATCGCCTCCTCCAGAAATCACAACATTTTTTCCTCTGTAAAATTCTGGATCTTTTATTATGTACTCAACTCCTTTGTCTTCATAGTTCGCTAAATTTTCAACAGGTGGTTTTCTTGGTTCAAAAACCCCCAAACCACCTGCAATAGCAACTATAGGTGCTTTGTGTTTAGTTCCTCTATTTGTCGTTACGATAAAACTTCCATCCTCTTGTTTGTCGACAGTTACAGCAGATTCACCAAGAGTAAATCCTGGTTTGAAAGGTGCGATTTGTTCCATCAATCTGTCCGTCAAATCTCCAGCCAGAATTTCTGGGTAGGCAGGAATATCATAAATTGGTTTCTTTGGGTAAATTTCAGAACACTGTCCTCCCGCCTGAGGCAAAGAGTCAATTAAGTGGCATTTTAGCTTCAGTAATCCAGCTTCAAATACAGTAAATAAACCTGTCGGTCCTGCTCCAATAATCAATATGTCTGTTTCTATCATTGTTTTCTTTTCTTAAAATACTGCACAAAATTAATGAAAGTAAATGTAAAAAGTAGGTAAAATTGTTAAATATCAGTTTTCGTTTACAAAGTTTTTGATAAGGCTTATCAACTAAAAAGGTGCTACATACCTTGGAATTAAATTAGCATCCATGTACACAGTCTAAAATACATTAGTAAAAATATTTAACATACTAATAAACAGAGTGATAAATAAAAATGAGCCGTTACAAAACTGATAAAAGCCAAATATTTCAAGACATTAATTGCAACTGACTGACAAAATCATTAATTTAGAACGAATATTAATAAAGAAAATAATGAAAAAAAACTTACTCTATCTATGTGTGCTACTATGTGTGTCTTATGGATACTCGCAAGGCCAAACAAGTTCGCCAGTGTTTATGAAATCTGGAACTCAATTTTACCCAAATAATATCAATGAATTTGTTTCAGAAAATGCAAAAGAAAGCACGGTTCAAAATAGATATTACAAATATGTACAGTTCAATTCAATTCCTTCGCAACAAGAAAAATTAGTTATGGAAGGATCAGGACTAAAGTTTTTAGAATACATACCGAAAAACACATATTTAGTCTCTTTTCCTAAAAACTTTAGCAAATCAAATCTGCTCTCTTACGGGGTTAGAAGTGTTATTGAGCTCAAGAATCAAGATAGAATTACAGATTTGGCAATAAAACTTCCTTACCCAGAATGGGCAACTGCTGAGGGTAACGTGATGTTGTATCTTTCTTTTTACGAAGATTTAAATTTTAATTCTTGCATTTTAAATTTAGGAGAAGAAATTCTCTACATCAGAACTGAAAATAAACATGTAAATAAAGTTCTGGTTTCTGTGAACGAGAGTAATGTTTATGAATTATTGAATAACCCTTCAATTAGACTAATTGACTTGATGCCAGAGCCAGGAAAACCAGAAGGAGATGCTGCACGAAATATGCATAGGTCAAAACAAATCAACACAAGAGCCAAAATTGGAAGAAAGTATGATGGTTCTGGAGTTGTGGTAGTCGACAATGATGACGGAATTGTAGGGCCTCATATCGATTTCACAGGAAGAATGACTCAACCGGGTGTAACCTCAGATTTAGGTGACCACGGAGACATGACTGCTGGTATTATTGGAGGATATGGAAATTTGGATCCAACAATGGGCGGTATGGCTCCAGGCTGCGAATTAATAATACAACAATATAGATCTACCCTTCCTAATACAGTAACCTTGCATACAGTAGATTCTGCTGTTATATTTTCTTCTTCTTATTCCAATGGAACTAATGCAGGATATACAACTCTTGCAAGACAGGTAGATAGAGAAATTAGACAAAACCCAAATATGATTCAGGTGTTTTCGGCAGGTAATGCAAACGGAAATAGAGATTGGGGGTATGGTGCCGGAGCGCAATGGGGAAATATTACTGGTGGTCACAAAGCGGCAAAGAATGTAATTGCAACTGCAAATTTATTCTCAAACATGTCTCTTATAGGCTCTAGTAGTAGAGGACCTGCTGAAGATGGAAGAACAAAACCAGATATTTCGGCAAATGGAAATGGGAACATGACCACTGGAGAAAACAACACGTACCGAGTTGGTGGTGGAACTTCTGCAGCTTGTCCAAGTATTTCAGGAGTTATGGCACAAATGTATCATGCTTACAAAACTAAAAATGGTGTAACACCAGAATCTGGTTTAATGAAAGCAATTATTCTTAATACTGCTGAAGATTTTGGAAATGTTGGTCCAGATTTCAAATATGGCTGGGGACGAGTAGATGCATTGAGATCAATTGAGGCAATAGAAACCAATCGTTATTTATCTTCTACAATTTCTAACGGAGTAAGCAATACACATCCGATTGTTGTCCCGTCAAATGTGAAAGAAGTTAAAGTAATGGTGTATTGGCATGACTACGAAGCAAGCACAGCTTCAACAACAGCTCTAGTAAATGACTTAGATGCTAAGTTGGAATTGGGATCGTTATCATTTTCACCATGGACTTTGGACCCTGCAAAAAAGGCAGCTGATAGTACACAAGCACTTAAAATTGCAACATTAAATTTACCTGCAACCAAGGGAATAGATACGTTAAATAACGTAGAACAAATATCTATTGTAAATCCAGCAAGCGGGACCTACACACTGCGAGTTGCAGGAACATCTGTACCACAAGGACCACAGAAATACTTTGTTACTTACGAATATATTTATGATGAAATCAGACTCTCAAATCCACAAGGGGGCGAAGGATTTGTGCCAGGTGTGACTGAAAGAATATTTTGGGATGCAGTGGGAAATACAGGAAATTTCACCCTCTCCTATTCCATTGATAGCGGAGCAACATGGAGTTCTATTGGTACTTCTGCGGGATCTGCAAGATACAGAGATTGGACAGTGCCGAGCAGGGCTACGGCAAAAGCATTGGTAAAAATTGAAAGAGGTTCTTTATCTGCAGTATCGCCTCACACATTTTCTATCATTAACAGACCAACAAACCTGAGAGTTGTAAAAGTTTGTCCTAATTACATGGAAGTAGCTTGGAATGGTGCTGTTGGTGCAGATGAATATCAAGTATATCTTCTTGGTGATAAATACATGGATTCTGTGGGAAGAACTACTGGAACTACTTTCCAAATTCCTATTGCCAACTCCCAACAAGAACAATGGTTTTCAGTAGCTTCTATTAAAACAAACAACCAAGGAAATAGAGGACGAAGACAAATTGCTGAATATTACCCAGGAGGGCTACTTAATTGCACACTTACTCTGGATGCATCAGTTAGCTCTTTTGTTTCGCCAAGTAGCTCTAGTTGTATTTCTGGATTGAGCGACATTATTATCAGAGTTGAAAATACAGGCTCTAGCTCAATTTCTAATATTCCTGTGAAATACCAAATAAATGGAGGAAGTGTAATTTCAGAAACAATCACAAGTACAATCGCGCCCTCTGCATTTTTGGATTATACTTTTACAACACAATATAATTTTGCTTCGCAAGGAAATTACACTCTAAGAGCCTGGTCAGAGCTTCCTGGAGAACTTTATCCTTTTAATGATAGTACTGGAAGTGATTATACTTACAGCCCTACTCTAACAATTCCTTTCATAGAGAACTTCAATTCATTTTCAAATTGCTCAACAGACCCAGATTGTGAGACTATTAACTGTGGTTTAAGAAATGGTTTTGTAAACCTTACTAATTTCGTGGAAGACGATATTGACTGGAGAACCAATAATGGAGCAACACCATCTAACGGAACAGGACCTGCTGGCGATCACACAACAGGAAGCACTCGTTATTTATACATTGAAGCTTCTGGAACTTGCGATTCAAAAACAGCAAGCCTTCTGTCACCTTGTATTGATATTAGTAAATCAATTGCCTACCCAGCAGTGCAATTTTGGTATCACATGACAGGAACAGCAGTAGATTCATTATCTGTAGATATTTTTGACGGAACGATTTGGCACCTCGATCAATTTAAGGTTGGTGGAGACCAAGGAAGTCAATGGAGAAAGGCAATTGTATATGTAACTGCTTTTTCTGGTAAGACGATTAAAGTGCGGATTAACGCAACAACAGGAACAGGTTGGTCATCAGATATCGCTATTGATGATTTTGGTATTGACGATCATGTCTCTATCGAAGAAAATGATTTGAATAAATACATTTCGATTTACCCTAACCCAAGCGCAGGAGAATTCAACATGTCGATTTCAGATCCTAATATCAGTAAAGCTAACATAGAAGTATTTGATATGTACGGAAGATTGATTTTGACAAAAAATATGAACTCAAGTACCAATACATTTGACTTATCAGAATTTGCTACTGGTGTTTACACAGTTAAAATTAATGCTAATAATCAAATTACAACTCAAAGGATTGTAAAAAAGTAACTATACTACAAAAATTAAGTGCCTCATTTTCAGATTGAAAATGAGGCTTTTTTTTATCATAAAAAAAAAGCCTTTAGTAGATTTCACTAGTGTAATTTAAACAAACTGACTATAATTCAATATGTTAAAACACATCTTTCACGAATGAAATTTGTTTTAAGGGATTTTATCATATTTAAGCAAACTATTTTTGCAAAGAAAATCGATTTTGGCATAAATTTTGTTAACTTTAGTATGAAATTAGTAACCACTTATTTCAACTAGTAAAGCAGTGAGCTAAACAATGTTGTTTTCTCAAAAGTTCACTTTACGCCCTCTTCTTATTAAGTTAGGAGGAGGGTTTTTTATTGTATTTTTTTTCAAATTGATTAAAAATGAATTACCTTTCTTTTTCAAAAACGAAAACCAATGTCTGTACACAAAAAAGTAAAAAAAGTAACTACTCATGTATTACAAGAAATGAAAGCAAATGGAGAAAAAATCTCTATGCTTACAGCTTATGATTACTCACTTGCCCGCATAGTAGATGATGCAGGGATTGATGTAATTCTAGTAGGAGATTCCGCCTCGAATGTAATGGCTGGTCACGAGACCACATTGCCGATTACATTAGATCAAATGATATATCATGCCTCTTCTGTAATAAGAGCAATAGATAGAGCACTGGTAGTTGTGGATTTACCTTTTGGATCTTACCAAGGAAATTCAAGAAGTGCTTTGGAATCAGCTATTCGTATCATGAAAGAATCGGGTGCTCATTCTGTAAAACTAGAAGGAGGCTCAGAAGTTATCGAATCTATTTCCAGAATACTTTCTGCAGGAATTCCTGTAATGGGACATTTAGGATTAACGCCACAATCTATTTATAAATTTGGTACTTACACAGTGAGAGCCAAAGAAGAGGAAGAAGCTAAAAAATTGATAGAAGACGCAAAATTATTGGAAGAAAAAGGTTGTTTTGCTCTTGTTTTGGAAAAAATACCTGCAAAACTTGCTGAATTAGTTGCCAAAGAAGTTACAATACCTGTAATTGGGATTGGAGCAGGAAGTGGCGTAGATGGACAAGTTCTTGTATTACACGACATGCTGGGTATTAACAATGAATTCAAACCTAGGTTTTTAAGAAAGTATAATAATTTGTATGAACAAATAAAAGACTCAATCACAGATTACATTAGTGATGTGCGATCAGTTGATTTTCCCAACAAAAACGAACAGTATTAAGATTACAAATGAGACATTTACCTAAAATAGCTTGGAGTTCAGTAATTTTAGTAGCTATTGTTTCGTGTATTAAATACATTTACGAACCAGATATTTGGTGGCAAATCGCAACTGGTAACTGGATTTTGGAGAATGGGCAAGTCCCCACCCAAGACGTTTTTTCTCATACCTACGCAGGTGAACCTTGGATCAATGTTAAATGGGGAGCAGAAATACTCATGGCTTTGGTTGATAAAACTCTTGGAGTAGAATTATTGCCGCTTCTTCAAATAGGTTGTCTCCTCGGAATTCTATTTTTTATTCGAAAAATATTCAACCAATTTTCTCAAACTATTCATTCTGGGTTTAATAAAAAAATGGCATTTGGGCTTGCAATTGCTTCCTTAATCATGCTTTTTATTGTGAATTTCAGATTAAATAGTCGTCCCGAGATGTTTTCGCACTTGTTCACACTTGTTTCACTTTTCCTAATTGTAAACCACAAGAAAACCAATTCAAATCTAATATTTACTTTAATTCCTTTGCAAATTATCTGGACAAATATGCACGAGGCATACGGAATGGGAATTGTATTAGTTTTCATTTTTATGATTGGATTTTGGATCGAATATCTGGGTATAAAAAAACAAAAAGGATTAGGCATTTCTTTCAAACCAATCAAATTTACCCTTGCCGGAATTGCCTCTATTCTTGCAGTAACAATTAATCCGCACGGGATAAAAATGATTTTACATCCTTTCAATATCCTAGGGCAACTGAGCAAAAACAAATTCACAGAAGAACTAATTGCTGTGGGAACGGACGGCTATTGGAAGTATCAATCCATCCTTATGGTTATTGTTGCAATAGTTATTATTTATTCTATTTTCAAAACAAAAGGGACTCAGTTTTTTCTTAGGCCAATAAAAATCATAGGGTTGGGATATTGCATTGTATTAGCTGCATTTTTGTACCTTTCTTTTACTAGTTTTAGGAACATTCCTTTTTTCATTTTTGCAGCTACACCTGTTTTAGGAACTATTCTGAGTAAAATCGAACTTAAAAGAATAAACACCAAGCCACTTTACATTTTTACGGTAGTAGCTTCCCTCCTTTTTTATGTGTCAATTACTACAAATTCTTTCTATGAAAAATTATTACCACTAGAACATTACGGACTAAAAATAAATGATAACAAAACCCCAATTGGAGCTTCTAACTTTATCAAGAACAATAGATTAGAAGGGAAAGAGTTTGTGGACTATCTATCTTCTGCTTACTTAATGTATGATGTTCCTGGCTTCAAGTCCTACTTA
Organism: Flavobacteriales bacterium; assembly: GCA_039770535.1. Lineage (GTDB taxonomy): Bacteria > Bacteroidota > Bacteroidia > Flavobacteriales_D > CAJJDF01 > CAJJDF01. Next base: position 5,361 of record JBDMYC010000169.1, on the reverse strand, counting down.
GACCTCAGAGATTTAGATGTGTTTCCTTCCAATTTCTTTGAAAACGTCTTTTTTATGTATCAAGCTCCTGATGCACTGCAGCTTAATGGAAAAACACCTTGGCAATTTGCTGATGAAATTGACACCTTCAACTACGTGATGCTCTTGAACTCTCCTCCTTTCCAAAATCTCAACTTACATCTAACGCACAAGTCTAAGGATTTTACGCTTGTATATGGCGATTTGTTGACCTCTATTTTTGTTCGAAATAACAGTAAAAACAAAGCTGTGATTGATAAATATGGATTTGATGGAAAGAGAGTTAATTTTAACAAAACAACTAAAAGTAAAGAAAACAAATTAGGTAATTTCATTTCAAGAATTTTTTGGCCTCCATACGACATCAAGAAAGAGTCTCCTCAGAATGTAAATATCTCTTACACTGAGTACAAAAATTACTTACGAATATAATGAGTGAACAAAAACTAACTAATTTGTAGATAATTTTTAATAAATTTACAACTGCTAAGAACAAGCTAATTAAATTGTTATGACAAAAGAAATTGTAAAAGAAGAAAAGCAAACACTTTCGCTAGATTCTATTTTGGAGAATCACAATATTGTGTTATTTAATGATGATGTTAACTCATTTGATCACGTGATTAATTCATTGATAAAATATTGCAAACATTCGCCAGTGCAAGCTGAGCAATGTGCTCATATTGTACATTACAATGGTAAATGCATGGTGAAAACAGGGAATATTGAAAAACTAAAACCTATCTGCTCGGCATTATTAGACAAGGGATTATCTGCAGAAATCACATCAACAAAACAATAAAAAAACTACTATGAAAAAAATATTAATTACTGCGCTAATTATAGCTACAACACTTGTTTCCTGCCAAAAGAACCCGATAACAGGGAGACGTCAAATACGTTTTTTTCCTGAAAGTCAAATGATTGGCATGAGTGCCACTGCTTACGGGGATTTCATGACAGAAAACCAAGGTAAAGTTCTACCTCAAACTGATGCAAGAGCTGCTAAAGTAACTGAAATTGGAAAAAGGATGGCCGCTTCTGTAACTAGTTACATGAATGAAATTGGGCACCCTGAACTTATTGAAGGGTTTCAGTGGGAATACAATACTGTGGATGACCCAACTGTAAATGCGTGGTGCATGCCTGGCGGAAGAATTGTATTCTACACAGGAATTTTAGATTTAGCTGGGTCTGATGATGAAATTGCGGTAATTATGGGGCACGAAATTGCTCATGCAGTCGCAGGTCATGGAAATGAGAGAATGTCAACAGCTGCTGCTTTACAAGGAGCTACAAGTATTGCACAATTTGCATTGATGACAGATTCGACTCCAGGATTAGGTTCTGCTATTTTATTGCAAAGCATAGGAGTTGGAGGACAACTAGGAATGTTAAAATTTGGAAGAAATCATGAATCTGAATCAGATGAAATGGGCTTAATCTTTATGAACAAAGCAGGCTATGATCCATATTCTGCTGTTACTTTTTGGACAAAAATGAAAGAAGCTAGTGGAGGTCAAGAGCCACCAGAATTCATGAGTACACACCCAAGTAATGACCGAAGAATTGCAGATATTCAAGAAAAGTTAATCGAAATGGAAGCAACTGGAGAATTAACTGCTCCAAAAAAATAGATATTATCGCATAAATACTATATTTGCAACCTTAAATAGGATTGGCCCTGTAGCATAACTGGATACTGCACCTCGTTACGGCCGAGGAGATTTGGGGTTCGAATCCCTACAGGGTCACAAAGAACCAATAAAAACCACTTAACTGTAATGAGTTAAGTGGTTTTTTATTTACACTTATTTTGATCCTCTTACGAAAAGTATTTCCAATTTCTCATATCAGAGAAACTCTCTAGTACTTAAAACTAATTCAAAAGCACTATTTCATTTAAATATTGTTAACCATTAGGTAAAAAAAAAGGCTTGATACAGATTGTATCAAGCCAAGTTCTAAAAAATGAATTCTTATTTACAAACTCACCAAGTTCAATGAAATATTGACATAAGGCACTGGACTTACTCCGTTTTTGAAAACGAATGTTTGGTCTCCAAAAAATCCTCTGTAAAACTCTTTGTTATCTGTAGCTGTAAAACTGTCCACATCAAACGAATAGTTTACAATCATTCCCGCTTGAATTCCAACCCAAAGAAAACCTTTGATTTGTCTTTGGTAATCCAGCCTAACTCTAATTTCAGACCTTCTTAATTCTAAATTTTTAGATTGTAGCTCCGTATCGTATAACCTGTAGCTTGTTCCTTCTAATTCATATCCCGCTAATAAAATATTTCGAGGATTGAATTTTCTTCGATAAGCAGCTCTTGCTGGGAACAAAATTTCTGTACCCCACCTTCTGCTTTTCGAAGTATAATTGTACATAATAAGCGGAATGTAATTCAAAGCTCCAGCTCTAAAAGTACGAGACAAACCAACTGCCCACTGCAACCTATCGTGGGGTCTTTTTCCCCACAATGCTGAAGCTGAAAATCGAGTATTAGCCAAATCTGGTGTAGTTGCTGAACTGTTGAAGTTGAAATTTCCATTTTGCTCTGCCATCAACTGCACAATCAAGAAAGAATTTTCGTTCAAAGGTTTGAATAAAGTTGTATTTAGATTGAAACTAGTAAGGTTTCTCTCGATAGCATCCACAAATTTAGAATGATCAGAAATCGTATCTAATTCCTCTCCGCTAAAACGAGACTGATTGATTCCTCCTCCCATTTGCCAAACAAATTTTGAAAGAGAAATGACAGGAATATTCGCATTAAGACGAAGACCATGATAATTTATCTTACTACTTATTTCATTCATCACGTCCGCATCTGGAGCATAAGTCCCTTCTGGAGAAGTTGTTAAGGCTCCCATTCCTGTGTAATCGTATCCAAGCGATACAAATCGATTGGGACTTAGATCAAAAATTTTAGGACTACAATAAGTTACAATTGTACCCACATCTTCCACATCATCATACATGCTGTAGTCCTCATCATCCTCCTCTTCTTGGTAAGTAGAGTCTACTTGAGAAAATGATGAAAATGTGATTAAAGTTAAAAAGCAAAATATAGAATTAATTTTCATAGTTGTTTATTTCTTTTTCTTTAGTTTAACTCTTTTCCAAGTATCAGTTCTTCCCAATGCTTTTATTCCCACGTATCCTCTGATATTCAACACCTCTCCGTCTTTTGTAATGACAGAACTGTATGTACTCCCACTCTCTGGATCGTAGATTGTTCCTCCACTCCACTCGTTATCTCCGTCATACACAAAATCCTTCAACATTCTATATCCCCTTAATCTCGAAGATCTTAATTCCTCTTTCGGATTATTCTTATCCAATTTGGGCTTTTTTGTTTTTGGATCAATTGGTTCTCTTAACCACACAATTTTACCGAAGTATTTGTTTCCAATTTTACTGATTTTTACTCTAGCTTTTCCACTACTTGGCTCCCAAATTCCAATAATTGCATCTGCTCCTTCTTCTGCAGGTGGTGGATTTGTTGTGAAACTTGACATGGCAAACGCAAATAAAACGAGTGCCGAAATTTTGATAAGATTTTTCATAATTATTTTTTAGATTTTTTTAACTCTGACTAATTTACAAATAAGTTCTATATTTTGCTTTATAATTTATTGTATTAATCAATTGTCACAATTCAACAATCTTGCCAAACATTTTTTTTATTGGCCCGATAACAAAACATTAATTGTTTCATTCCCTCCATCCTTTTCACTTTTTTAATCATCCTTTCAACTGTTTCATTTGCCTTCCATCCTATTTAGGTTCTATTAACTGATTGCATATTGTTATATTTATAAAAATAAAGAAGCATGAGTACAGTGTTAGAAATAAAAAATTTGACAAAGAAATTTGGGAAATTTATAGCAGTGAATGATTTATCACTCACGATTGAGAAAGGAACGGTTTTTGGAATTTTGGGCCCAAATGGTAGCGGAAAAACAACCACTTTGGGAATGGTGCTTGATGTGTTGAATCCATCAAGTGGATCTTATTCTTGGTATGGAGATTCTCAGGAGACAAACAACAGAAAAAAAATTGGTTCTATTCTAGAACATCCTATTTTCTATCCAGAACTCTCTGGCTACAAAAATCTGGAAATTACAAGCCTTATAAAAGGTGTCGACAAAGCTCGAATAGATGAAGTCCTAACTCGTGTAGATTTAGACAGAAGAAAAAATTCGGCATTTAGTTCATACTCTTTGGGAATGAAACAAAGACTAGCTTTGGCTGCTGCTTTGCTATCTGATCCAGAAGTATTGGTTCTTGATGAACCCACAAACGGACTTGATCCTGAAGGAATAAGACAAATGAGAAATCTCATTATTTCGATTGCCAAAGAAGGAAAAACGATTATTATTTCGAGCCATATTCTAGATGAAATTCAGAAAATGTGCACCCACTTTGCTATTCTCAAACACGGAAAATTATTGAAACAAGGAGCAATTGGGGATATTTTGAGCTCCAAAAATCAATTTATGATTTCGGCAAGTAATAACGAAGAATTAAAAACCAAAATAGCACTTCACCCCAGTTTTGCAAATCTTGAAGAAAGTGAAGACAAGCTGAAGATTACCTTTAATGGAAAAATAAAAGGTAGCGAAATCAATCAATTTTTATTTAAACATGATATGGTCTTGTCTGAACTTAATGAATTGAAAACTTCTTTGGAAGATGAATTTTTGGAAATCGTAAAAAATTAAAAGAATGAGATTATTACAAATAGAATACAAGAAAATTGTTGGAAACAAATCATTCAAAGTGTTTAGTATCATGTTCTTGGTACTACTTCCTTTGCTTGCCATCTTATTCCCAATTTACTGGAGTGTCCCGATCGGCACTGAAGAGTTTTATCCATTTATGCCAACTAGTTTCGAATCTGCATGGTATTCTGTGAGTTTTATTTCGAGCTGGTTTTGCTTTTTTCTGCTTTCGTTTATTCTGATTTATCACATTACTAATGAATACAATTACAGAACTGTGCGCCAAAATATTATTGATGGGCAAACAAGAACAGAATATCTACTTGGTAAAATATACTTGATGCTTACTATTCTATTTCTAGCGACTTTGTATGTCTTTATCATTGGTTTCATTGGCGGATTAATTTTCTCTACATTCGAACCCAAAGATCCTGGAATGATCCAGACTTTTCTGAAAACATTTAACAATGGAATGGAAACCGAAGTAGAAACTCAAGATTTTGGTGTAATCACAGATGGAATGTTTAATGTAGTAAGATTTTTCCTTCAAAACTTGGGAGCATTCTCTTTGGCTTTTTTAATTGGTTTCCTTGCCAAAAGAGGAATTCTGGC
>JBDMYC010000168.1:0-3061 GCA_039770535.1 Flavobacteriales bacterium | reverse complement strand
GCAAAGTTAATAAAAACTACAACAGAAATTCAGAAACTTAATAATTCTGATTACCTTATGCTTTATTAACCAAAAAAACTTTAAAAAATGAATGACAATTTACTAGACGACAACCACAATTCTGACAACTCTGGAATCACAAACAACATGAAAGCAAGCATGAGAGCAACTGCTCCATGGATGAAATTTTTAGGAATTTTGTTTATTGTTATTGGAGGTATTTACTCAATTATATCAATTTTAGCAATTCTAGGATCACCACTTGGCGGACTATTATCTTTAGCTTTCAGTGCTTTGTACATATATATGGGATATTTGATATTTAAATCAGGTTCTGACTACAGTTCTTATGTTGGAAATAGCAATACAGCTACTTTAGAGTCTGCTTTGAAAAATCAAAAAATGTGGTGGACAATAACCGGAATTATGACTGCAGTTGTGATTGTAATTACTATTGCTGCTCTAATTTTTGGTGGTTCAATGATTAATGAATTGGGCGGAGGAAGATTTCCAAGATAAATTACCTTTCACTTAATTAAATAAGACTATGCCCAACCACATTTTAGATGATTTTCAAGAACATCAGGAGCAAAGACCACAAATGGTCAATGTCTTGACGATTCTTACTTTTATCTGGAGTGGAATGATTTTGCTTTTTAGCGTCTACAATTTGTTAACCAAAACTGAGCAAATAGTCAAGTTGCAGGACAGCATTGAAGAAATAGAAAAAATTGGGACTTCTAATATATTTCTTGACAAAGCCATTCAGGGCATTGAACTAAGTATCGAGCATTTTAGCTTGCTCTATTCTGTAAATATTTTTGTGGCAATTGTCTGTATTTCTGCAGCAATAATCATGAGAAAGATGCAAAAATCAGGATACTTTTTATACTTACTTGGTTGCATAGCTGAGATTGCTATTCCGGCTATTGCTATTGGCGGAGCAGTTATAGGGGGCATGCTTCTGGTAAATCTATTTTTCTCACTGGTTTTTGTAATCCTTTACGGAGTGAACTTAAAACACATGAAGTAGATTGTTTTATTTTACTACTTATCCGAGAGCCTTGTAAAACTACAAGGCTCTTTTTTTTACTTTACGCCTTTCTTTATTTATATTTGTTACAAACAATATTAACACATACAAACAACTAAATTATGTCATTCAAATTACCAGAATTACCATATGCTTATGATGCATTGGAACCACACATAGATGCAAGAACAATGGAAATCCACCATGGAAAACACCATAATGGATACACTACAAAATTGAATGCTGCAATAGAAGGAACGGATTTAGCAGGAAAATCTATTGAAGATATTCTTACTAACCTTGATGCTTCAAACGGAGCTGTTAGAAATAATGGTGGAGGTTTTTATAACCACAGATTATTTTGGACGGTAATGTCACCAAACGGAGGCGGAGAACCAACTGGAGATCTAGCTGAGGCAATCAATGCCGCTTTTGGATCTTACGAAGAGTTCAAAAACGCTTTTTCTAAAGCTGCTGCAACACAATTTGGATCTGGATGGGCATGGCTTTGCGTTCACCCAGGAGGAAAAGTAGAAGTTTGCGGAACTGCAAACCAAGACAATCCATTGATGCCAGGAATTGGATGCGGAGGAACTCCTGTTTTAGGTTTGGATGTATGGGAACATGCGTATTACCTAAACTACCAAAACAGAAGACCGGATTATATTGAAGCTTTCTTTAATGTGATTAATTGGGACGAAGTTTCAAAAAACTATGCAGCTAACAAATAAGTTGTTAGAATAATTGACGGAAAGCCAGAGTATAATTTTATACTCTGGCTTTTTTTTGAACCAAATTATTTCTAATTTTCAGTACACAAATTCACTTATGAGAACTCTTCTTTTTTTTCTAGCCTTCGCTTTTTCTTTCTCTGGATTTTCATCCAATGACAAAGTGCTCTCGCATAATAAGATGAAAGGGCTTGCTGTGATAAAAATAATGACAGATGTAGAAACTGGAAAAACAAGCTTGAGAAAAACAAAGTTAATTTCTGTTTCCTTAGCTATAACTCTAGGTGTTTTTGGAGTGCACAGGCTCTATCTCGGAACAAAAGCACTAGTTCCTATTGGTTACACGCTCACACTAGGAGGAGGAATGGGAATATTACCCGTGACAGATATCGTTTATATTCTTCTTGCTAAAGATGTCGAACAAATAAAAAATAACGATTATTTGTTTATGTGGAATAAAAGAAAGAAAGCTGATTAAAATGTACGTCCATCTTTACAATCCTTTGAACCAAGATTGAAAATATTCTCCTACTAATGGTATTCGTGCTTTATGTCCCCCAAGGGCATAAATTAAGCTCAACACAATAAATACAAGAGCAATAAGCCCCACTATACGACCGAAAAAGGGAACAACCCCAAAACTTAAAATGACGTTCAAGACCAAAGTTTGTCTGATATAAAATGAAGCATATTCAGTTTTATTATTGCTGTTCATGACCAAGGCTATAATCCAACCTATGATGGTAATGTGAGCAATTAGTGCTATAGTTTTTGAATCTGTTGAAACTGCCATAGATTTAGTTATTATACTGCTTCTTGTAATAATTTTGGTATTGTCCAGAGGTCACATTATCCAACCACTTCTCATTTTTCAAATACCAATCCACGGTATCTTCTAGTCCTTTTTCAAAAGTTATGGACGGTTCCCAGCCCAAGTCTTTCTTAATCTTGCTCGCATCAATTGCATAGCGCATATCATGGCCTGCTCTGTCAGTTACGTGTGTAATTAACTTCTCGCTTTCTCCCTCTTTTCTGCCCAGCTTATTATCCATTACTTGGCACAAATGCTTGACCAAGGCAATGTTTGTCCATTCGTTATTTCCGCCAATATTATAAGTTTCACCTACTTTTCCTTGATGAAATATTACATCAATAGCACGTGCGTGATCATTCACCCATAGCCAATCCCTAATGTTTAGTCCTTCTCCATAAACAGGCAAAGGTTTATTTTCCTTGATATTATGAATCATCAAAGGAATTAATTTTTCAGGAAACTGATGCGAACCATAATTATTAG
>JBDMYC010000167.1:0-21551 GCA_039770535.1 Flavobacteriales bacterium | reverse complement strand
GTGCTCTATAGCTAGAAATAAATGAATTGCGAGTGTTGTAATTCCCATAAAAACTTGGTTTTTTTTGCAAGCTAACTCTTATGGAATCAAACATTTGCGCGCTTCCAAGAGTTGGCAAGAGAAAAAGGAATATGTAGATTAGGTTTTTGATGAATCAAAAATATAGAAATTTTGAAGTCAATTTGTTCTAAATTGATTTTCTCTTTCCATAGTCTATTGTTGATAGAGATAACAACTATTTATTGTCATTCTTGCTAAGGTAGGAATCTATAGGCGAGAATATTTTACAATGAATAAGATTCCTGCCTTCGCAGGAAAGACAGATTAAATTTTACAATTTCAACTCAATATTTGGATCCCAAAACACTTCTTTGAAGTTTGTGATTTTATCTTCTTTCACCTCAATTCCTTCTTTCTCCAAATCCTTTTGCATTTTGGAAGGAGGATTAAAATGACCTTTTCCTGTCAATAAACCAATTCTATTTACAACTCTATGAGCAGGAACAGGTTCTTTTTGTGCGTGAGAAGCATTCATAGCCCAACCCACCATTCTTGATGACTTTGCAGAACCCAAAGCTTTGGCAATGGAACCATAATTTGTGACTCTGCCTTCAGGAATTAATCGTACAATCTTGAAAACGTGAGCAAAGAAGTCTTTATGTTTGTCTGGGATGGAGGTCATTTGATTATTGAATCATAATTTTGAATTGTTTTTTTTGAAAGAATCTCACCTAAACTTAGCACCCAGATTAATGGATAAAAAAGGCTAATTGATTGAGGTCCTATAGGTTCAGAATTTTTATTACTTAACATCTTGGATTTGTAATTTATTATAAAAAAATAATCTATTGTTTTCCAGCTATTAAATATAAAATGGTCAATGCTTTCTCTTAAGATATCCTCATTTGATTTAGATTATTTCATCCCTTCAAAATGTCTGGTATAATTAATTTTCTCATCAGAAAAAACATAAGAGATGTCATCTAATTCAGTAAAGTTTTCATTACTCCAAATATTGACTTTTAGTTTTCCATTACAGGCATTAAGTTGAATATTTTCTTCCTCTTCGTAACTTACATTTTCTTTTGATAAAAACTCAACTATTAATTGATTTGGTTTTTGGGCATAATTTTGTTCTATAAAGTCTTTCCAATTCATATTGTAAACTTAATAAATTATGACAAGTCATTCCGAATTTATTTCGGAATCTTTATTCATTGAAATATTACGAACTGTAAACGTGAAATATTCTTTGTGAGATCCTGAATCAAGTTCAGGATGACAGATGAAAAGGGGTGAGATTAAAGTAACATCCTCAAAGCTCTATTCAATCCTGCAACCAAAACATCTACTTCTTCCTTTGTATTATAAAAACTAAAAGAAGCTCTTGCTGTTCCAGGAATTTCGAAGAAATCCATAAGAGGTTGTGTACAGTGATGTCCTGTTCTTATTGCTATTCCCAATTTATCAAGAATTACACCAATATCAAAGGGGTGAACTCCTTCTACAATGAAAGAAATAACAGACGTTTTGTGTTCTGCTTCTCCAATAATTTTCAGTCCGTTTATTTTACTTAGTTCTTGCGTGCAGTACTGCAATAATTCTTTTTCTTGTTTCTGAATGAATTCAAAACCAATAGAATTTACATAATCAATAGCGGCTCCAAGTCCTATTCCACCTGCAATATTTGGAGTTCCGGCTTCAAATTTGTGAGGCAGTTCATTGTAAGTTGTTTTCTCAAATGTTACCGTTTTTATCATATCTCCACCACCTTGGTAAGGCGGTAAATCGTTTAAAACACTTTCTTTTCCATACAAAATTCCTGTTCCAGTAGGTCCAAATAATTTATGGCCAGAAAACACAAAGAAGTCTGCATCCAATTCTTGTACATCTACTTTGTCGTGACCCACAGCTTGCGCTCCGTCAACTAAAACTAAGGCATTGTTTGCGTGTGCGATTTCAATTATTTCTTCGCTTGGGTTTATTGTTCCCAGTGAGTTGGAAGTATGAGTGAATGAAACCAGTTTTGTTTTCTTTGAAATCAAGTTTGTAAATTCTTCCAACAATAATTCCCCTTTTTTATTGATTGGGATTACTTTGAGAATAGCTTCTTTTTCTTCGCATACCATTTGCCAAGGAACAATGTTAGAATGGTGTTCCATTGCTGTGATGATTATTTCATCTCCTTTCTTTAGGTGTTTTTTTGCAAAAGTGGTTGCAACCAAATTGATGGAACCTGTAGTTCCAGAGGTGAAAATAATTTCGTGAGAGTGTTTTGCATTAAGAAATTTTTGAACCTTAACTCTCGCTTCTTCATAAGCAGTTGTCGCATCTTGGCTCAAGGTGTGAACACCTCTATGTATGTTGCTGTTTTCTTGAGAGTTGTAATGAGAAATTGCATCAATAACCGATTGTGGCTTTTGTGTTGTTGCTCCATTGTCTAGATACACAAGGTGTTTCTTGTTTACCTCTCTCGCCAAGATTGGAAAGTCTGCTCTGATTTCTGCTAATGTTTTCACTTGCTAATTTTAATCAAAGTTAAAAAGGGAATGTGACAATAGCGAACAAAAGGAGATACTTTTGTTATCGAATCACATTAATTTGCCCCTGCAGTTCTTTTACCAGAGAACTGTCTAGTTTTTTGATTCTCAATTTCCAAACGTAACTTCCCAATTGAACAGGCTGTCCTTGGTAAGTTCCATCCCAGCCATTCGTGGAAGAAACTGTGCTAAAAATTAGTTCTCCCCACCTATTGTAGATTTGCAAATCATATTTTTTAGTGTCAAAACCTTCTGATGCAGGCAAGAATATATCATTTAATCCGTCATTGTTGGGCGTGAACGAATTGGGGATAAAAATCTTTAAATCGCGAACTTCTATCTCTTGTGTAGTAGAATCTTTACAACCCATTGCGCTAGTTACTACTTGCTTTATTGTGAAATCCTGAATGGTTTCAAAGTTGTGAGTTGGATTTTTAAGGGTACTAGAATTACCATCTCCAAAGTCATATAAATAAGAAACGGCTAGCACGGATTTATCTGTAAATTGATAGAAAGTTTCTGCGTTTTTGTTCACTTCGAAATCAAAATCGGCTATTGGGTTTTCGTGAACTGTGATTAGACTTGAGGCAGAAGTTGAATCTTTACACCCCCAATTTGAAGTGGTAACAAGACTTACACTTTTTTGTCCTTTTTCATCAAAACATAAAGTGAAATCACTCGCATATGTTGAGAATGAATCTATTTTCCATTCGTAATTAGCAATGGATTCGCTAGTAGGAATGGTTGATGTATTAATAAAATTTATACATCCGCCCTCGCAAATTGCATTCGTATCCAGAATAAAATTGGGCTTTGGTGTATAGTGTTTACTAATTGTTATGGAATCTCTACTCGCAGGACAAACTCCATTAGTTGCCTCAAAATAGAAGCTGTAATCTCCTCCTTGTTGCAAATTTCCAATTGTTGCAGTGTTAGCTTGATAATTAGCGGAAGGTGTATTCGCAGAATTGTAATAATTAGTCCAAGAGCCAGAGGCTAATCCTACTAAAGGCTGGGCCATTATATTTTGAGAGTTCTCATAACAGATGTCAATATCACTAGAGAGGCTTGCTGTAGGTTGATCAAATATTTTTATCGTAACTGTATCATATAAATCATAACAAGCTTTGTTTGACATGTTCCAAACAAAGGAGTACTCTCCTTCTGTCAATCCTGTAACAGCAGTATTGTTACTAGTTATATTTGCAATAGTTGGTGTATTGGCGCTACTCACTGAAGGAGATAAAGCCCATGTTCCCTGAAAGCTGGCGTAAGGAGTGTTTCCGTTCAATACTATTGAGGTAACATTGCAATAACTCGTATCTTTTCCTGCTATTGCGCGATAGGTATTTGTATCCAAAACCGTTACTAAAGCTGAACAACTATCTTGCAATCCATTTTTGTCAGTAACAATCATGGTTATCATATTTGGGCCAACATGCGTGCAGTCAAAAGAATCGCGACTTAGGGTGATAGTTATAATCTCACAATTGTCGTAACTTCCATTGTCGAGGTAACTAGAATCTATCCCGACAACTCCATTTGGCGCAATAAAGACTATAGATGGTTTGCAAATAGCAACAGGCCTAGTATTATCCGTAATGTACGCAGTTGCTTGGCATTGTCCAATGCTGCCGCTATTGTCTTTAGCATAAATTGTAATATTTACACTATCAACAGAGCAATCTGCAGAATCTTTATTTATCCAAATAGAGTCTACTAGGCAGGCTTCTATTACAGAACTATAAATGGTGTTGATATTAAAATATACTTTGCCATTGGCATCTAAGAACAAATTAGTATCGTGGCAAAAAACAATAGGTTTAATGGTGTCTAAAATAATAAGTTGAGCATCACATTGTCCAATGTTTCCGCTATTGTCTCTCGCAAATATTGTAGCAGAAACAGTGTTATCTTGGCAAATTGCCGAATCTTTGTTTATCCAAACAGAATCAATAGTGCAGTTTTCATAAATGGAGTTTAATACTGCTGAGGTGTCAAAAAACACTTTTCCACTCGCATTTAAGTACAAAGTAGTATCATGACAGAATACAACAGGGGCAACCGTGTCTTTTATGTAAATAATGCTTTTGCATTGCCCAATATTTCCACTTTGGTCACGAGCAAAAACAGTTACAACCACTGTGTCTTGATTACAAATTGCTGAATTCTTATCTAACCAAACTGAATCGACAGTGCAATTCTCAATAACAGTTGATAGCACTGAAGACGTATCGAAAAAGACTTGTCCAGAATTACCCAAATACAAAGTAGTATCGTTACAGATAACAAGCGGTTTTATGGTGTCTATTACTGTTACAGTTGCTGCACAACTTTGAGTTTGATTATGATAGATATTACGAGCAGTTACAGTTATGATGTTTTGTCCTAAATCATTGCAATTAAAATTATTTCTCGATAAATACACAGAGTCTATTCCTGTAGATGCAAATAATGAATCGATAACATGGGAAGTGTCAATGTTTGCAATGCTTTGGCTGTTGAGGTATACAGTGTCATTTTTACAAGAAAGATAAATAGATGAATCACAATTAATTATAAAGACATCTGTCGTGTCAAAAATTCCATCAATCGTATCTATCAATACAACACTTAAGGTGTCGTAAAGCCAAGTTGATGGTCCCAGTAATTGATTGTAAGTAATACAAGTGTCTGATAAACTAAATGTAGCTCCAATGGGAGTGATGTTTGTTCCTGTGGAGGTGAATACATGATTTCCATAAGGCAAATCTTTAGTCGAAACACAAGCATCTCCGCAAGTGTAGATTGTATCGCGGTCGGCATAACAAATTCTTCCCACGAAAGTGTGTGATAAATTTTGGTTGAACGAAATACATTCGTTCACACTGTCTTTTATTTCCACAGATACTTTAACAGAATCTAGAGTAATAGCAACAGAAAAAATACTATCTAATGAGAAAGGCTGTATCAGTGAATCATTAATGTACCAAGCGTATTCTCTTCCTCCTCTTCCTACAAACTGCATGCTATCAGTAACACAAATTTTGACAGTGGTGTCCCAAGTTAATTTAAATGGAGCTGCATATATAGAATCAATAGTAATAGATAGCGTATCTTTTCTTGGGCAAAACAGACACCCCAAAGTATATTCGAATTGGTAAACTCCTGACGGAGCTAAGTCTAAATTGATAAGTTCAGCCACTCTTTTAGTTGAATCTACTAGATCTAGGGTTCCGGGTCCTGAAATTTGTTTCCATTTGAAGCATCCTGAAGTTCCAGAACTACTTGCAGATGGACTTCCGCTCAGGATAGCTCCATCGCAATTAGGACTTTGGTCTGGTCCTGCATTAATGAATGGTTCTCTAAAATCCCATTTTACAATGATTGTATCTGTCAAATGAATGGATGTATCGCAATACTCTATTGTATGAAAAACCATCTTTCTTTCGCCATATCTTTTGAAGAAAAACTCTGCTTCAGGTGAGTTTGCATAATCTCTTTGTGTACTGAGTATTCTTCCGCACCTTCTGATGTTTGTGTCTACTTCATTTGTGTAAATTAACCCTTCGTCCATTCCGGTTCCAGTATGAGGGATTCCGCACGAATTTGCAAATATATATTCGGTTCCATTTGGTTGCATCACTCCCCAGTAAGTGGTGTAAGAGTTTCTGTTTGTGCTAGTAAAAGAAGGGAATGCATTCATCTTAATCGATTGGTTCACAAAATTACTGTTGCATAAAATAATATCATCTCCAGCATTTATAGAATCTAAGTCTTCTCTTAAGTTTATTCTTGTTTCATCATACCAAGTACATCCGCTAGTAGTATCGGTTACTGTAAGTTTTAATATTTTTTGGTTTCTTGGAGTTGCAGGGTCAAAGTGAAATAGAACGCTATCTGCCACAGTACTGTCCAAAAAGTACACATCTGATGGTCCAGACCAGCTATAAATTAAGTTTGAATCCTTTCTCAATTTTCTATAATTTGAATGATTAAACTGAGTCATCATTCCTGTGTCAGTAATGCAGAAAAAAGTTTGACCTCTATTTAAATCCACATCATTCATATACACTATTACCGTGTCTTTATACAAAGAGTCATTTCCACAAGAACCCAAAATATGAAAAATAAATTCAATGGTATCTCTAGCATTTCTGATATGAAAACGTGCATTGGGCGAGTGAGACCAATATCTCTCGTCTGTTGTAATGTCAATGTCGCCACAATCTGAAGGATTACTCGTGTAGTAAAAAGTGGTTACATCACCTTCGTCATTTCCGTCAAAAGGAATTCCGCAAGGGTTTGGGAAAGTCCATTCTGTTCCATCCTCACGAATCATACTCCACCAAGTAGTGTTGTCGTACGTAATATTAGAATCCAGAGGAGGAAAGGCGTCCATTTCTACAGATCGAAGTGTTCGAAATTTAGCAAACGTATTGGAATAAGAAGAATCGTATGAAATATCATTGTTTCCGCCACAAAATAATATGTCGTCCCCAGCATCAATACTTCCCGTGCTGTCTACAATGTGAAATACATGTTCGTCAAAGAAACTACAATTTGTAACTGAATCAAAAACGGTAAGTCTCACTAAGTGAGCTCCTCTTCGTGCATTTGGCATGATAACCAATTGCAAGGAATCAGAAACATTTAAGTTAACAGGAATAAGAGCAGTGTCATCAATAGACCAAGTGAAAGTGAGGTTTGCTCTGTTTTTTAAAAGTGCTCTATCCGTAAAACAAGAATCAAGCATTGGAACTTGATTGATAAGGACCGTTTCGTTAGGGCAATACCCTGGCTGGTCAAATCTTAAATTCACATCATTTACAACATACAACATGGTATCTTTTAATGTTGTTTTACATTCATCAATAACTGTAAGTATGAAATAGACAGAGTCTTGCGGGATACTGAAACTGAACGTGGGAGTTACATTGTCTAAATAGTAGTCTGGAGAAATATCTAAATAATTATATTCTTTTATAACTCTTCCTTGACAATTTCCACTGTCTAGAACCAAACTATCAGCTTGTGTTGCTGGGAAAATGTGCTCAGTGCCATCTGGATTGATCATACTCCAATAAAAAGATGTGTAGTTTGCAGGGATTGTAGCTGCTAAGAATTCTACAGTGTTAGTAGATTCATTCATTGCTGTCGCGTTTCCAGCACTACTTCGGAATCTAATGATTGAATCAGTACTGCCTGGGTTGTCGTTATTTCCGCCACAATTGAGGACATCTGGTCCGGCAGAAAAAAGCTGCGGAGTTCTTACTTCTATTTCAATAGAATCTGTCATAGTGCAAATTCCATTTGTAAACGAGTAATAAAATGTATAGAATCCATTGCTTAAAAAAGTACTTCCTGTTAATCCGGTCTTATTTTTGTTGGAATCAGTAAAAACTACTGCTTCAGGATTGTTTTGGTTTTGTGACCATGTTGCAATAATTCCTGACGGAATTTGATTCCCCTCTAATCTCAATGTATTTCTATAATCACTAAAGCAGTTTTTGCAATCGGTAGAATTAGTGTCATTATATTTTGTTTTGAGCGTTATACTAGTATCGTTGGTAAATTTCTCTATGATTGGTGTAAATGCAGAAGAATCTGAAAGAGAAGTCATTTCAATTCTATCCATAAAAATATATCCTGTTGCAGTTGCGTACAATAATCCATTGCAATTTGCTCCAAGAACAAGGTAGTCGTAATCTTGAGTTGGAGTAAAGTTAATTGTAAACTCTGTGCTTACAGTAGAAATACTATCTCCAGATATGGCACCCAATGAATCGGTTCCTACTGGGCAAAAGCCAACTGCTGCAGCAGGAAATGCTCCGTTATACCCGAAAAATGTTAGGTCTCTTTGGATAGTACTCGAGTTTGTTGCACTCGATTTTGCTAGTTGTACTTTGATTTGATAAACAACTCCAGAGTCCAAATCTACTCTTTGTGAGATGTATTCCTTCAGTCTTGTATCATCTCCAGTGTGCTTGTTGAGGTACATTCCTATTCTTCCACACAAATGCTGACTGTTGTCGCTAAACACTGTTCCGTCCACATCAGAGTAACCTGTGTAATTGAAGTTTCCGAATTGACCATTCGGACAAGATTCATTAAAGTAATCTGGCTCTGAAAGAGCGTCAGGAAAAATGTTTATCCAACCTTCTACTTTTTCATATTGACTGAATCCACTAGGGCAGTTTGTGAAATTCTCGAATGAAGGATTTTTAATTCCACAGTTTTGTGATGTTGCAGTAAATGCAAACAATAGAATAAAGGCTAGAAAAAGTGATAGCGAATAGTGTCTCGTCATTTTGTCCGGGCTAAAATTAATAGTAATAACCTAAAATAGTTTTAAAAAGTGCTGATAATTAACCAGATACACTCAGGACAATTTTATACGAGAGGTTGTAAAAAAAGTTAACAAGGGAAAGATAAGAATGTTTTAAAGGTCATTTTTCACCTTTTGGATGCAAAAACTTAACTAGAAATAGCAGTCTATTCGCTTTTCTTTCAAAAGAATGCAAAATATTTTTTGTCAATTCTTTGCTAGAATCAATCGCTTAGTATTTTAAAAAGGTAAAATAAAAGTTAAACAAATTTAGTGTCAAAATTAAATTTTGACACTGGCTTAGTAATTAAGTAGATGTGTTATTTACTCCATTCCGTAGAGTGCAAGAACTTTTTCCTTTAGTTCTGGAAGCTCAATTTTTTCCACCACTTCTCCTAAAAAAGCTCCAATCAATAATGCAGTAGCTGATTTTTTACTCAGCCCTCTTGATTGTAAGTAGAATATTGCTTCCTCATCTAATTGTCCAGTTGTGGAACCATGACTACATTTCACATCATCTGCATAAATTTCTAACTCAGGTTTAGAATTCATTGTAGCTTCATCCGATAGCAAAATGTTATTATTACTCTGGAATGCATTGATTTTTTGCGAGTCTTTTCTAACAAAAACCTTTCCATTGAACACTCCTGTCGCCTTATCACCAATCGTACCCTTGTAATGTTCGTTACTTTCGCAGTGTGCTGCTAAATGGTCTACAATTGTATGATTATCAATATGTTCTTTTTCAGTAGGTTGGTATGCTCCAAATAGGTTTGTTTCACAGTTTTCTCCATTAACAAATACATTTGTGTTGTTTCTTATCCAATCTCCTTTAATTGTGTAGTTGTATGCAGAGAATCTCGAATCTCTTTCTTGGTTCACCACGTTTGTGGTCATCACATTCATACCTTGCTCATAATCTTGAAGAACGTAAAAGTCTAGTTTGCTGTTTTTCTCCAAGAAGAACTCATTGACAGAATTCTGGAAGAAACCTGTAGTTTCTTTATTAATGGCACTTTTGATTATTGTCAGTTCCGAATTTGAGGTAGAAACAAACATATTCCTTGGCTGAGATATTACATTTTCTCCGGTCGAGTAATTAATGATGTGAATAGGTTTGTCGACTTTCCCAATCGCTTTGATAAGTACACCATCTGTGAAATAAGCAGTGTTTAGAGCGGAAAAAATATTTGTAATTGAATCTAAATTCTTAGAAAAACAAGAATCATATTCATCTGTTTTGGAATCTCTAAGTGTGATAACCTCAAGTTGATCTGATGCTGGTAGCTTGCTGTTTTTTAATGAAATAAATCCATTTACAAACACAATCTCATAAGTGTCAAGATTGTCGATTCTTACCGAACTCAAGTCCAAGTCCAAGTCGGATTGATTATTAAAGCTGTAGTTAATTTTTGAAATCTTTGATACTCGGCTATATTTCCAATATTCGTTTCTTGTAGTTGGAAAATCTAAACCCTTTAATATGTTTTTAGCAATTTTTCTTTCTTCCGAAAATTTTTCCCAGCAGAGCAAGTTTTCGCTTGCAATGTTAGATATAAATTCTTCCACCTTATTATTCGCTACAGTAGTTGTCATTCTTTCGCTTTTTATTATCTCGAGAATATTTTGTTTTTCAATTGTTTCCAATCTTTTTTACAAAGTTTGGAATTTGTGATTTGGTACTTGGAATTTTTAGCTATGCGTTTACTTCTTCCTTAATCCAATCGTAACCTTTTTCTTCTAGTTCTAGAGCCAATTCTTTACCCCCAGATTTCACAATTTGTCCTTTGTACAATACGTGAACAAAGTCAGGAACAATATGATCTAGTAATCTTTGGTAGTGAGTAATTACAATGGTTGCGTTATCTTTCGATTTCAATTTATTAACCCCGTGCGAAACAATTTTAAGGGCATCAATATCCAACCCAGAATCTGTTTCATCTAAGATTGCCAATTTTGGCTCCAACATTGCCATTTGGAAAATTTCATTTCTCTTCTTCTCTCCTCCACTAAATCCCTCGTTTACATATCTTTTTAACAAAGAGCCATCAAGTTCTACTAAGGCAGATTTTTCTTTCACTTTAGCTAAAAATTCTTTTGCAGGGATAGGCTCTTCACCTCTTGCATCTCTAGTTTCGTTTATTGCTGTTCGCAAAAAATTCATGTTACTTACACCAGGTATTTCTATCGGATATTGGAACGCCAAGAAAATTCCTTCTCTCGCTCTTTCTTCAGTAGAAAGTTCTAATAAATCTTCTCCCAAAAAATCTACAGAACCGTCTGTGATTTCATAGTTTTCATTTCCTGCTAAAACTGAAGATAAGGTACTTTTTCCAGAACCATTTGGTCCCATAATAGCATGAACCTCACCAGCTTTCACCTCAAGATTGATTCCTTTCAATATTGCTTTGTCGCCAATTGAGGCGTGTAAATTCTTTATTGTAATCATAATGGATTAGATAATTATTTTTAAACGTTCTAAATAATATGCAAATGTAAATAAAAGTTTGTCAAAAAACCACCATTTTGCTAACACTTAGGAAAAAAGCAAGAGAGATATTAATAAAAACAATAAACCTAAGTTTTACTCCTACTTAATTCGTATTTTTGTTGTAAAATATTTTGAGTATCAATCATATGAAAAACATCAGAAATTTCTGCATCATTGCCCATATTGACCATGGGAAAAGTACACTTGCAGATAGACTTTTACAGACAACAGGAACTATCTCTGACAGAGATTTGCAAACGCAAACTCTTGATGACATGGATCTCGAGAGGGAAAGAGGGATAACTATTAAAAGTCATGCCATCCAAATGAACTACAAACAGGATGGAGAGAAATATGTGTTGAACTTGATTGACACTCCAGGTCACGTAGATTTTTCTTACGAAGTTTCGCGTTCTATTGCGGCTTGCGAAGGAGCTTTGTTAATTGTTGATGCCTCTCAAGGGATTGAAGCACAAACGATTTCTAATCTTTACTTAGCCTTAGAGCACGACTTGGAAATTATTCCAGTTCTAAACAAAATGGATTTGCCTGGAGCAATGCCAGAAGAAGTAAGTGATCAAATCATTGAGTTAATTGGTTGCAAACAAGAAGATATTATTCCTGCAAGTGGAAAAACAGGATTGGGAGTAGAGGCAATTTTGGAAGCTGTAGTCAGCAGAGTTCCAGCTCCAAAAGGAGATGTTGAAGCACCTTTCCAAGCCATGGTTTTTGATTCCGTTTTTAACTCTTACAGAGGAATTATCGCCTATTTCAGAGTATTGAACGGCAAGCTAAACAAAGGAGATAAAGTAAAATTTATCAATACAGAGAAAGAGTACTTTGCAGATGAAATCGGTAATTTGGGATTGGATTTAAGGCCAAGCAAGCAGATTTCTGCAGGGGATGTTGGTTACATTATTTCTGGAATAAAAGAAGCTAAAGAAGTAAAAGTAGGAGATACAGTTACGACTGTGAATAATCCTTGTACTACTGCAGTAAAAGGATTTGAAGATGTGAAACCTATGGTTTTTGCTGGTATTTATCCGGTAGATACAGATGAGTATGAGGAATTGAGAGATGCAATGGAAAGACTGCAATTGAATGATGCTTCTCTTGTATTTGCACCAGAAAGTTCTGCTGCACTGGGGTTTGGATTTAGATGTGGGTTTCTTGGTATGCTTCACATGGAAATTATTCAAGAAAGATTGGAGCGTGAGTTTAATATGACTGTGATTACCACAGTTCCTAACGTATCTTATAAAGCTTTTTTGAAAAAAGAAAATCAGCTGTTGGAACTCAATAATCCTTCGGATTTGCCCGATCCCTCGAAAATTGATTACATAGAAGAGCCTTTTATCAAAGCACAAATCATAACAAAATCTGATTTCGTAGGTTCAATTATGAATTTATGTATTGAGAAAAGGGGAATGCTAACCAACCAAGTTTATTTAACTTCGGATAGGGTAGAGCTGTCTTTTGAAGTACCAATGGCAGAGATTGTTTTTGATTTCTACGACAAGTTGAAATCTTTATCTAAAGGTTATGCCTCTTTCGATTATTTCCCGATTGGGTACAAGCAATCTAAATTGATAAAACTAGATATTTTATTGAATGGAGATTCTGTTGATGCTCTTTCTGCGCTAGTTCATCAAGACAATGCGTATGATTTAGGAAAAAGAATTTGCGCGAAATTGCGAGAGCTTATTCCGAGACAACAATTCGATATTGCTATACAAGCAGCAATTGGAGCTAAAATTATTTCTAGAGAAACTGTGAAAGCAGTGCGTAAAGATGTAACGGCAAAATGTTATGGAGGAGATATTTCGAGAAAGAGAAAACTTCTTGAAAAACAAAAGAAAGGAAAGAAAAGAATGAGACAAGTAGGAAACGTAGAAGTTCCTCAGTCTGCATTTATGGCTGTGCTTAAGTTGGATTAATGGAACTTGTTTTCACTCTTATTGTTGTTTTTGGAGTTCTATATTTATTCGTCTCGATAATAAATTCTGCAAATTTAAGAGATCCAAAAAAATTAGATGTAATCAAGATATCGAAGTTGGACGAAGAGACTTTGGATAATTACCCGTTTGTTACAATGCTGACAAAGAGTTATTCAAGAGCAACTTATGGTAGGTCGACAAACAAAGTGAACGAAAAACTAAAGGTCTATTCGGTCGTCTTACTTAATTCTACTCATAGAAGAAGGATCAAATTGTCAGGATTTGATACCATGCAGGAGGCAAAACAAGAGTTGTTAGAGATTTCTAAAAAGTATAATAAAAAAATTGTAAGGTACAACCCACAAGTTTCGCAGCAGACTAGTAATAGGAGATAATTTACTTCGAAACAAACAAAACCAAATCCACTAATCGACTAGAATAACCAATCTCATTGTCATACCATCCTCCAATCTTTACAGTGTTCTCTAAAGTCTGAGTAAGCGTAGAATCAAATATACAAGAAGCTGGATTTCTAAGAATATCTACTGATACGATAGGGTCATTGTTATAATCCAAAATAGAACTCATTTCTGCTTCAGCAGCCTTTTTGAAAGCCGAGTTAATTTCTTCAACCGATTTATTGTTTTTTACAGTCAAAACAAGCTCCGTGAGAGAACCATCTGGCACAGGAACTCTGTTTGCACTTCCTACTATTTTTCCTTCTAAGTGAGTAAAAATTTGGGTAACAGCTGTTGCGGCTCCAGTGGTAGTTGGAATGATAGAAAGTGTTGCAGCTCTTCCTCTTCTCAAATCTTTATGAGGACCATCATGCAAGTTTTGCACGCTCGTGTAAGAATGAATTGTAGATAAAAATCCGTGCTGAATTTCGCATAATTCGTCTATTACTTTAATCATTGGGGCAGCACAATTGGTGGTGCAAGAAGCATTAGAAATAACGGTTTCAGATCCATCCAAAATGGATTCATTGACGCCCATAACCACAGTTTTGATATCGCCACTTTTGGCTGGGGCCGAAAGAATTACTTTTTTAGCTCCTGCAAGAATGTGTTTGTTTGCTAGTTTGGGTGTTCTAAAATGGCCTGTAGATTCTATTACCACATCTACACCCAAAGAATTCCAAGGAAGACTTTCTGGGTCTTTTTCAGAGAATACAGGAATTGTTTTTCCGTCAATAGCAATTGAATCCTCATCAGCATTTACAGTCCCATGAAAGGTTCCGTGCACAGAATCGTATTTGAATAAATTGCAAAGAGTTGCATTGTCAGTTAAGTCATTGATTGCTACAATCTCAATCATGTTGTTTTTTAACATCAATTTAGTAGTCGACCTGCCTATTCTGCCAAATCCGTTTATGGCAACTTTAATTTTTTTCATTTTTCATTTTTCTTAATACAAGTAAAATTACGTATAAGTTTTCTATAGTTAGATGAATTTTACTTCGATTTATGCAAAAAAAAGCTCTTCGGATTTCCGAAGAGCTCTATCATTTTAGATTGTTATTTGAACCTTACTGCTTGATAAATTTAGCAGCTTTAAACTTCATTCCTTCTGCTTGCACATTTACAAAGTAGATCCCTTTTGGTAAGTCTGAAGCGTTAATTCTATGTCTGATTTCTCCTGGCTGTCTGTTAGACAATTGCTGAGTAGAGATCATCTGTCCATTCATACTGAAAACACTTATTGTTACATCAGCAGCTTTACTTAGCTCAAAGTTGATGTTAGTTTGGTTCACAACTGGGTTGGGATACAGATTAATTGCTGTTACTGGAATTTCAGTAGAATTAAGCACTTCTTCTATTCCCATAAAGTCTGAACTACTCCAGATTCCTCGTCCATGTGTTCCAAAATAAACTACTCCTGAGTTAAGACTCTTCGAGTAATCTCTGTATTGTTGTTGAACATCATAAACTGGAACAACTCCCATCTCATCATTTTGTGCAGACCAAGTCGCACCTGAGTTTAAAGTTACCATTGCTCCAAATTCTGTACCTGCATACATTCTTGTCGGATCAGACATGTCAATAACGGCATCATAAACGGGCATTGTTGGCATATTACCTTTTATAGATGTGAATGAAGAGGTTCCTGTAGTGCTTGCTGCAGTGGTTGACCTCAAAATATTTGTAGGAGCATTGTATCCTGCTAATGTTACAACTAGGTGCTCAGGATTGTTAGGGTCAACTCCCATACCTGTCACATAAGTTCCAGAATAAATTGTTGTGATCTCTAATTGAGATACTCCACTTCTAATGTCTGCATACTCGTATGCTTCTCTGTCGTGGTCTGCGATACCATTAATTAGGTCGTTTTTGGTGTTGTCGTAGTAGACATTATTAAATCCTTTAACTCTAATCACCTGACCTCCAGAAGTTCCTACATATAAAATGTTTCCATCCTTCGAGAATTCTAACTCCGTTACATCACCTCCTACAGAGTTAAGTACTTTCCACCAAATTGGTGTTGTTCCAAATCTCAAGGCTCCTCTCGTAACCCAAACACCTCCAGTTCCTCTTAATCCCTGTGCGAACAAAGTTTGTGATTTGTCTTGGATTTTAATAGTATCTCTTGAAATGTATGTGTAGCTTGTGTCAAATCCTCCGTTTGGTAACGGAACAAATAATGTATCATCAATAACAGCAGTAAGTGGCGCAGTTAAAGTGTGTGGGAAGCTTACTCCCAAGTTTTTACTATTTACCATTACTACTTCTCCCGCAGCTTGGTTTCCTGTAGCGTAATACTCAACAGAATCAGTGCTATTTAAATCATTATCTGTTTCGAATAATCCGATTACATTATTAAAAGGTTTAACACCATCAGGTAAATCATTTATTTCTTGTGAAGTGAATGCTCCTCTTGATGCTCCTTTGTCTGAAGATCTGAAAGTTGCACCAGTGTATACAGTCGAAAATTGTACATTGCTGTTTAGATTAGATAGCGCACAATCAAATCCATCTCCTCCTCCAGTTTCTTTATATTCCATTGCTGATGTACCAGGATTGTTAACGTCTTTGTATTGTGTTCCGTTATCTTGTGCTCCTCCCAATAAATCTCCTAAATGAGAATAGCTAATTCCATAAAACTGCGTTACGTTATAACCTCTATTGGCAGGATAAAAAGTTGGGAATGGTGTTGTCGCATTGGTTGATATTCCGACACCTCCATCATTTCCAATATATAGTCTGTTTGTATTATCCCAAACCATCCAATGGTTATCTGCATGTACATAGTTAGGGCTTGTTGGGTTAGCAAACCAAGATGATAACTGTGCCATTTGTCCAAACGGAGCTGCAGTTGCAGACTCGTCCCATTTATGCAAGTCAATTCCTCCAATAATAAATCTTTTCGAGTTTCCTGGGACCACAGTAATTGTGTTGTTGTATCTTCCTTGGAATCCAAGGCCATTTGCAAATGGGTCAGTCGTTAGTACTGTACTTGCTTGCGCAGTGCTTGGAGTTGCAGGAACAACTTCTGCCCATGTTTCTCCATTGTCTGACGAAGCAGATACTCCCGCAAGTTTACCTCCAGCATATACCATTGAAGCATATATTGTGTATTTTCCTGCTGCGTTTTTTTCATGAGAGATTGCATATTCGATTCTTTCAATTCCTCCTCCTGGTAGAGAATTTTTAATATCTCCAGTTCCATTTCCAGATTGATTTGTGAAAACGCCAGAACCATCTTTTACAAATGTGCTAGTTCCAACTGCTGCCACAAATAAACTTCCGTCCTTTGACATCCTCAAAGATCCTACTGCTCCTGTAATTTCAGGAACTCTAGTAAAGTTGGTTTTGTTTGTTACTTCGTGTAATCTCACAGGAAAGTTTCCTGCAATATAAATTTTGTCTGGCTCGTTTGGGTCAGCTACAATAGCATTTATAGATGTATTGTTCCATGCTGGTGTTGTTGTTGGTGCAAGCTTGCTGAAAGTTGTTCCTCCATCAGTCGTATAGAAAACACCATCTGCTTTGTGACCTCCACTGTTTTGTGAGGCGATTGTTCTTTCCCACACAGATCCTGTTCCAACATATATTGTCCCGTTTGTAGACTGTGCTATACATGATACGGACAAGACAGTATTAAAAGCATTAACTCTTTGCCAAGTGTTTCCTCTATTGATAGATTTGAATAATCCTCCAGATACACTCCCTGCATATAAAATATCTTTGTCAGTATTGTCTACAAGAATAGCTCTTGTTCTTCCACCTACATTATCTGGTCCTTCATCAACTAATGTCATTAATGAACTTCGACTTGGTGCTGCTGATTGATAAGCTTGCCAAGCGTTTGAAAAATCCTCGCTTTCCATTTTCCCAGTGTTTACATTTATTCTAAGCTTTTCAAAGTGCTCGAGGGCAAATTTTGAAGCCATCTCTTTTGTAAATTCACCTTTTCTTTCTTTGTATTTTTCTATAGAGATTTCAGAATTAGAATTCGCAAGATAAGCCGCTAATCCCATTCCTGTTAGAAGAAGGCTTCCAACTAGTAATTTTGTAGTGTTTTTCATAAGTTTATAATTTGCTCGTGACCGAGTATTAAAGTGTTGTTTTTGATACTTTACCGCACGACTTTAATCGAATATAAATTATCAGTTTTAAAATTAAGAAATTTTGAAATAGAATGAGATATTTTTTCAACAAAATTTATACAATTCTATTATCTTTCTCTTAAAAAAGGTGTTTTTCAGCATGGTAAGAAGAACGAACAAGCGGTCCACTTTCCACAAATCTAAATCCTTTCTGTAATCCAAGCTCTTTATAGTAAGCAAATTTTTCTGGAGTTACAAACTCTTCTACAGGAAGGTGCTCTTTAGTTGGCTGCAGGTACTGCCCAAGAGTCAAAATATCTACGTTAACCGCGCGCAAGTCATCCATAGTTTCAATAACTTCTTGTTCAGTTTCCCCCAAACCTAGCATTACACCCGATTTGGTTTTCATACCTCCCTCTTTCAGTCTTCTTAATAGCTCAAGGCTTCTGTTGTATTTGGCTTGGATTCTAACCTCTTTCGTAAGTCTTCTGACTGTTTCTAGATTGTGTGAAACGATTTCTGGAGCTACATCAATAATTTTCTGTAAATTTTCCCATTTTCCCATGAAGTCTGGTATCAAGGTTTCCATGGTTGTAGTTGGGGATTTTCTTCGAATAGCTCTCACTGTTTGTGCCCAAATTTCTGCACCACCATCTGCTAAATCGTCTCTATCTACAGAGGTAATAACGCAGTGTTTTACTTCCATTAGACTTACAGATTTTGCTATTTTTGCAGGCTCAAAGAGGTCTACTTCATCTGGTTTTCCAGTAGAAACATTGCAAAATCCGCAGGATCTTGTGCAGGTATTTCCTAAAATCATGAAGGTAGCAGTTCCAGCACCCCAACATTCTCCCATGTTCGGGCAATTTCCACTTTGGCAAATAGTATGCAAACCATGGTCGTCAACTATTTCTCTTACTTTTTTGTATTCTTTCCCAATTGGCAATTTCACTCTTAGCCATTTTGGTTTTTTAGTTTTTTCCTTTACTTCCATCCGTTACTCGTAATATTTTTTTCCTATGAATATATTAATGTAGAAATTGTAAAAAGCAATTTCATCTTTCTGTTCTGCCAAAATTGAAACTTCTGTTGGAAAAACATCAATGATTATTCCTGTTTCAATGGCAAATATACGCTCTCTTTTTCTTGCAAGCTCAAATTTGAATCCTCCTTTTATATGTGCTCCGGGCAAATACTTCATTTCGCTAAACCCTCTTGAGAATCCAGCTTTACCATAAATGTTTGATTCATCATGTAAATCCGGATCGTACCGTTCTTCTGTGCGCCCTTGCCCTGTCTCTGTGTTGATTACCTCTAAATAAATTGGTTTCAATAAACCTAAATTCAACCCAGTCTTCCAATTGAAATAGATTTCCACTCCCTTTTCTCTTTGTTTTTCAAACAGCATTATTTGTTGCCCAAAACTGAATCTAGCGGTAGAAAACGAGTTCAATTTACCAAATTTGAATGATTTTGTGGGGTTGTCTGGGTCACTCTGATACTTTATTCTGTATTCTTTTTTATGTTTCAGATTAACAAAGTCAATGCTATACAAATTATACTTTTTGTAGGTTTTGAATTTTGCTCTAGTTAAGTTGACACCCCAACCAGCTGTGTGGATTATTAGTCCGCCATACCATTGACTTCTGAATCCTACTTTATTTATTTGTTTAGCAGGAAGCTGAGCCAAAGCTGAAAAACTAAGCAAACTGAGTAAAACAATATAAACGGTTCTTTGAATCATGGTCTAAATCAAAAATAGGTACACAAATATACACAAAGTTTGGAACGATTGTAACATTTATCTTTTGAGCAAAAAAAAACACAACTAGCTGGTAGTTGTGTTTTTTTAGGAAATTTTGTTTTTATCAGCTTTTGATCTCTTCCACTACCAAAACAGCAGTTGAATTGAAATCTACTTTTTTTGCATTTTCTACAGTTGCAATTGAACCGTAGGCATCACAATGTTGCTTTCGTGAAGTGCAAGATGTTGCAAGTAAAGCAAGAGTTGCAATTGCTAGTGTAGATTTTAAAAGAGTTTTCATAGTAGTTTAAATTATTAGATTTACAAAAAAAGGTATATTTCCGCTTGATTACACATTTTGGTAAATGCACTTACAAACAAGTTGTTAACATCTGCACTGCTTTTTGTATAGTTTCATTGAGGATAAGGTATACGAGAAAAACGGAAGTAGGTTGCGATTATTACATATATACTTTTAATTTTATTCTTTGCTTTACATTAGCTCAATAAAAGCAACAAATATTAGTTATTGATTTTGATGAATAAAAGAAATTTAATATTGTTTTTGACCTTTGTGTTGATTGTTTCACTCGGTTTTGGGCAAAAATTGCATAAACTAAATGTGTCTTTTGATAAGAATGTTCTTGTTTCTTATGATTCTCTGCATCAAGATTCAGTAAACCTTTTTAGAGAAGTAAAAAGAATTAACTCAGTGCTAAAATCAAAAGGATTTATATCCTCTTATGAATCAATTGTTGAGCTTGATTCTAATTCATATCAATGCAATTTTGTGCTGGGAGATTTATATGAATGGGAGAAATTAAGGTTTTCCGCATTTTTATCTGAACTGCTCACAACTGAGCCTAGGTTGGGCAACTTACCTATTACAGAGCAATACATCAAAGAAAGTATGGAAGAGATTTTGATAGCTTGCGAAAACAAGGGTTACCCTTTTGCCGAAGTTTTTTTTGACTCTACTGCGATTAAGGAAGGCAGAATTTCTTCAATTATGAAAGTAAATACAAAGTCAATCGTGAAAATTGATTCTATTATCGTGAAAGGTGGCCTCAGAACTTCCCTTAATTATGTGACTAAGCAAATTGGAATTGAAAAAGGAGATGTTTATAACCAGAGATTAATCAATGATGTTGACAGAAAGATTAGTAATATCCCTTTTGTTGAAACAATTCGGTCTCCTGAAGTATACTTCACAAAAGGAAAAGCAACTTTGGTTTTATATTTAAAGGATAATGCAGCAAGTAGATTTGACGGAATTATTGGGCTTAATCCTGATGAGACGACTGGAAGGATCGGATTTGTAGGAGATTTAAAAATTAATTTACTTAATACCTTCAAGAGAGGAGAAAATATCGTTCTCAACTGGGAACAAGCAAAAACGCAAACGCAGAACTATCTGGTTCGGTTTGATTATCCTTTTTTGCTAAGAACGAGATTGGGTATGGCTTCTCGGCTCAATTATTTTAGGCAGGATACAAGTTTTGCTAATTTAGATGCTAGTTTTGGACTTTCATTTTTTCTGGACGAAAGGCAGCAAGTAGGACTTTCTGTTCAAGTTGTAGAGTCGAATTCTTTGCTAGAATCGGAAAATAACACACAGTCAATTCCATCAACAAACTCTCTTCAGACCCTGTATTATGGAGTTAATTATTCTTACAACTCACTTGATTATTTATTGAATCCAAGAAGAGGGTTGCAAATTGCGGCTAAGCTCCAGTCTGGGAGTAAAACAGTGCAAAAAGATGGCAACAATGAATCGTTTGATTATGAGAGTTTGCAAGAAAAAACGACCCAAGTGAAGACGGATGTTTCAATTTCTTACTTCATTCCTATTTGGAAAAAAGCAACTGTATTAACTCGAATTCAAAGTGGAAATATATTTGGGGATAATCTTTTCGTGAATGAGCTATATCAAATTGGAGGTCTCAAAACTTTGAGAGGGTTTAATCAGCAAAGTATTTTTGCTTC